>CAYJOX010000006.1:14266-23359 GCA_964371915.1 uncultured Oscillospiraceae bacterium | reverse complement strand
CTAAAATGTCAAATTTGGTGACATGTGCGGCAAATTTGACCTTCAACAAATGGCTTCGCAAAGCCGTTTGTGGGGGAGGGTGCCGGGAGGGGATGCATCCCCTCTCGGGGCTGTCGAACTTTTTCGACAGCCTGACCAACGCTATCTAACTTAGCGTTGGTTTAATAATAATGCCTATTTTGTTAACAAAATTATTACTATTTGCGTTTTATAATAGTAATAGGGGGGGTATTGTGATAGAATAGCTCTATAATATTTTAAAGGTGCTGTAGATAAAGATGGAGATAAAGGGTTCTATTATAAAAAACAGCTTTAGGTTTATCTATATTTTTGTTTCCATTCTATGGATGGAGGCCATTTTAAGAAGCTGTTTTTTTGGCGTGGCAGCGCTTTTAGATTTTGAGGTTATCTACACCCTACTTTTTACAATCCCTATCGCTACAGTATTGTCTGCGCTGTGTACGCTATCCGGCGAAAGGGTAAATAAAATTGTATTTGCCGTAATATTGTTTATCCTCTCTTTCTGGTATGGGGCGGTAGCGGTATACTATAGTATCTTTAAATCTTTTTTACTTTTGGATAAGCTTAATATGGCAACCGATGTTCTATCCGCCTTCGGTAGCGAGGCGATAGGCGGCATAATCACATCGCTACCTATAATAATGCTTATATTATTACCGTTTTGTGCGTTTATAGCTACCTGTTTTCTGGCTATTACAAAAAACAGGATAAGCGCTGGCTTTAAACGCCTAGATATAACGGTAATGTTTTTTTATCTTATTGTATTTTTTTCTACACAGATTCTTGCATCTTACGCCATAAGCATCTCAGATGATGGGATACTTAGCCCAAAAGCAATTTACACAAGCGCCTGGACACCGGAGCTTTCGATGCATAACTTTGGTGTGCTTACGACGCTACGTTTAAATGTTTTACAGATGGGTGATATTAACCAAAGCATTGCTGTCGAGGTTAGTAACACGATTTCGCCCCCTCCTACCGATGATTCTACAAGCACGCAGGAGAGCGATAATCAAAACCTTGAGATCGAGTACGAGGAAAATATACTTCCTGTAGATTTTAGCCAATTAATACAGGGTGAAGATAATGCCGAGATAGCAGACATGCATCTGTTCTTTTCTGAAAGAGAGGGAACACTGCAAAACGAATACACAGGGATGTTTGAGGGCAAAAATCTAATATTTATCACAGCAGAGGGGTTTGGGCAGTTCGCAGTAAATGCTGAATATACACCTACCCTATACTCCCTTGTAAACGAGGGGTTTGTCTTTAATAATTTTTATAACCCCCTTTGGTGGTCTAGCACTATAGATGGCGAATTTGTTGCCACAAATGGGCTTTATCCACTTAACTATACACAGGCGTTTTACGAGACAGCAGATAACCTAATGCCGTTTACCATGGGCAATATGCTTCGGGCACAGGAGTATATTACAACCGCCTACCATAACCATAGCTACGATTACTATGGCAGGGACATAACCCACCCAAACATGGGTTATGATTATTACGGGCTGGGAAATGGGCTTGAGGTAACGCAGACATGGCCCGAATCCGACCTGGAGATGATGCAGCTTACCATACCGGATGCGCTTTCGGGTGAGCAACCGTTTCATAACTATTACATGACTGTAAGTGGGCATATGTACTACACCTTTGAGGGTAATGCAATGGCCACAAAAAATATAGATGCCGTAGAAAGTTTAGACATGAGCGAGGAGGCGAAGGCATACCTAGCATGCCAGATAGAACTTGATAATGCGCTAGCCTACATTTTAGAGGAGCTTGAAAAAGCCGGCGAGTTAGAAAACACCGTTATCTGCCTTTCGGGAGATCACTATCCCTACGGATTAAGCGAACAGACGTTAGCAGAGTTTAATGGTGGCACTGTACCCGATGAGTTTGAGCTACACGCAAGCCCCTTAATTATCTGGAGTGGCGACATGCAGCAACCTGTGTATATAAATAAGGTGTGTTCCTCGGTAGACATACTGCCCACACTTTTAAATCTTTTTGGGCTTGAGTATGACTCACGGCTACTTATCGGAAACGATATTTTAAGCACCGCACCGGGAATTGTTCTTTTTTCACACGGAAGTTTTATAACAGACGAGGGTAGATATAGTGCAATAACGGATAGCTGGCAACCGGAGGCGGGTAGCGATAAGGACTATGGTTATGCAAGCGATATCTTTAACTATCTACAACAGCTAAAAAGCTACAACGAAAAAATCATAGTTAATGATTATTATAGCTACCTGTTTTAGCTAGATAAAATCAGGTTTAGGCCGCAAGGTTTTGGCTTGGAAAAAAGGGATAATCAACATAACTGTTATCACAGCCGGCAGGAGCCGGTAGGGCACGGGCGGCTACACAAATTTTAGATTGCGCTTTTTGTATATCTATAGTATAATGTGTATAATAATTTAAAATATAATGCTTACAAGCAAGGAGAAATACTCATAATGCAGCCTCCAAAGAAGAATAAAAAGTCATTTCCTACCATCAAAGAAAATTTTAACTTAAAGGAGTTTTTAGGCTCGTTATCACGGCAACAGATAGCCCTAGGCATAGCCGCTATCTGTACTGTAGTTGTACTGATTGCAGTGCTTATAATGTTAATAATCTCGTTAAATCCGAAAGATGTACCATCCGATTCCTCTGTTTCAGGTTCGGTATCACAAAGTAGCTCCTTTGTGCATGAGGGTGAGTTTGATAAGGATTCTATCTCCCGTGTGAGCGAGGAGTATGAGGGTACCCTTTTACAGGAGACGGAGGATGCCGGTGATCAATATCTAGCCGATACGGTGTTTTTGGGCGACTCTAATACGGCGCGCCTTATAACCTATGGCGATACTACAGGGCTTTCGATGGATAACACTATCGGTATCGAGAGTATGGGTATTACTAGCTTAACCAGCCTACGGTGTGTTCGTTTTTCCGGTTACAGTGATATGACCATGCCCAGCGCAGTGGAGTTGATGCAACCACTTAGGGTTGTTATCAATTTCGGAACAAACAATGCCGGCATGAGCACCGAAACTTTTAAAAACCATTACAGGACAGCAGTGGAGGCAATACAGGAGGAATGGCCCTATGCAGATATTATTATTGCCTCGGTTCTTCCGATAACCTCAACCTGTAGCTATACTAATATATCTATGAGCTGGGTGGAATCAATAAACCTAACCTTGCTAGAGCTCGCCGAGGAGATGGATGTAAAATTTCTAAACTGGTCGGAGGCAATAAAGGATTCAAATACCGGATATGCAAAGAATAGCTACATGGTTAGCGACGGAATACACATAAGCGAGGCCGGTGCAGAGGCCATGATAGATTACTTTAGAACCCACAGCTATGAGACAGAGGACACCCGCCCGATGCCGCTTAATAGCGTTCCTAATCGCCTAGCAACACCGGAGGGGCTGTTCCCGAAACCGGTATTCCCCACGCCGGAAGAATCCACAACATCGGCAACATCTGTTTCATCAAGCAGCACCCAGGAAACTGCACCGCCTGTGGTTTCCAGTACATCACAAACTTCTTCTGTTAGCGCCGGTTCTACCCCCTCCTCTACAATAACATCAACAACTCCTCCGCCAACATCGGAGTCTACGGTTACACCACCTGCGCCAAGCTCTACGGCGCCACCTGTATCGGTGCCTCCGGCATCATCATCAGAGGCTGAGCCTCCACCTGTGGTATCTGTACCGGCATCTAGCTCTGTAACTCCACCACCGGTATCTACCCCCGCATCTCAGCCGGTTGCAACAGAATAACAGACAAAATATTTATACTCATAGCCCAAAAGCATAGCTTTATGGGCTATTTTGTGTTATAATATCTGGCAGGCATAAAACAGGCGGGGATTTATGGGCGATGTAATAGGAAAAGTATTACCTATAGTACTACTAATGGGTTTAGGATTTGCTATTAGAAAAAGCAAAATAGTTGATGAAACAGGGATGCTGGGGTTAAGAGCTTTCGCTGTTAATATATCACTATCTATGGTTTTGCTAAACATGTTTTTAAAGATAAAGCTTGATACCGACTATCTCTTTATCATAGTGGCCGCTACACTGCTTTTAGCGGCCACAATGTTAGGTGGGAAGCTTTTTAACCTAGTAAAGCCATTAAAAAGTAGGTTCAACCCTTTTATATCAAGCTGTGGCTCGTTTTCGTTTGTAGGGCTTCCACTATTTACTATAATGTATGGCGATGAAAACCTTACATACTTTCCGGTTATCGGGCTTGCCAATGAGCTGTTTGTCTGGGTGATATACTGCTCTATCCTTCGCATTAGTATCGGCAATAAGCCTTTTTCAGGCTCTGTGCTTTTAAAGGTTTTTACTTCGCCTTTAGTGCTTGCGATAATTGCGGGCCTAAGTTTAAATTTTTTAGGGGTGCCTACAACATTTGCCGATAATCAGCTGTGGATAGGTATCCAATCATCTATCGAGATGTTATCGTTGACAGCAACACCAACTATATTAGTGCTTTTGGGTTATTCCCTAAACCTTAATAAAAGTTATATAAAACAGGCGGTTAAGCTGCTTTGTGTACGTTACATGGTTACTATCATAGTTGCGATAGTTTTTAAGGTGGCAGTTATAGACCGATTTTTTGCCTACGACCCATTGATAAACATCTCTTTTATGTCTTTCTTATTGCTACCTCCGGCCTTAACGCTGCCTATGTTGGTAGGGGAGTTTGGAGATGAAGAGGGGGTTGAGATACTTAGCAATGCCACCGCAATAGCAAATATTATATCGATAGTAGCGTTTGTAATGTACTATATATTTATAGGGAGTAGAATATAGGCTATAGCTATCGATAATAATGTGCAGGCAATTACTAATAGATTGCCTAGCTTATCGTAATAACCTTGAAGGAGAGCCCCAATGAATAAGAGATACGGCAGGATAAAAGCGGCCTGCTACACAGCAAACATCTGTATGTCTGCCGTAATTATTATGCCTGCCATGCTTTTTACTACCTTTAGGCAGCTATACGGTATATCTTATACCTTGTTAGGTTTATTAGTTGTAATTAATTTTTGCACACAGCTTACCGTAGATTTGATATTATCCTTTTTTTCACATAAATTTAATATTGGGAAAACCGTAAAGCTTATTCCGGTGGTTGCCATTATAGGGTTTGGAGTTTACGCGCTATTCCCTATGATATTTCCAGATTTTGTGTATCCATCACTTGTGCTAGGGACAATAATATTTTCCTCGGCAAGTGGCCTTGCCGAGGTGCTTGTGAGCCCTGTTATTGCTGCAATACCATCACAAAATCCGGATAAGGAGATGAGTAATCTACACTCTGCTTATGCCTGGGGTGTTGTTGGAGTGGTAATTTTTTCCACCGCATTTTTACAGCTATTCGGTTCGGCTAACTGGCATATACTCGTGCTAACTATAGTTGTTATTCCGGTTATATCGCTGATATTGTTTATCAATAGTGATGTACCGCATATGGAAACACCCCAACATGCAAGTGGGGTGCTAAAACTTCTTCTCAACAGGCAGATGTTACTTTGTATCTTATGTATATTTTTAGGCGGAGCCAGCGAAAACATAATGTCGCAGTGGAGCTCCAGCTATCTTGAGAAGGCTCTACAGCTACCCAAGATTTGGGGTGATATAATAGGGGTTGCACTGTTTGCGGCAACACTTGGTATAGGGCGTAGCCTTTATGGCATGATAGGAAAAAACATACACCGCACCATTTTTTTAGGATCTATAGGTGCAAGTGCATGTTATATAATTGCGGTATTTGTTGATATTCCGATTATAGGGGCGCTTTCCTGTGCCATGACAGGATTTTGTGTTTCGATGATGTGGCCCGGTAGCCTGTTAATTGCATCGGAGAAATTCCCGGCGGCCGGCGTTGCGGTTTTCGCGCTTATGGCAGCAGGTGGAGATTTAGGCTCCTCGGCAGGGCCACAGCTTGTAGGCCTAGTGACCGATTTTGCCCTACAAAACCAAGCGGTTGTAAATTTGGCAACAACCCTAAACTTTACAACCGAGCAACTTTCCATTAAAGCAGGCCTTTTATTAGCCACAATATTTCCGTTATCGGCAATATTTGTATATGGTAGGCTTTATAAAAAAAATGTTAGCTAGGTATTTTTGTTATCACCATATATGCTGTAGAGCCGTTAGTCCATTTAATAGCTTTGCAGATAGAATTTCCTTTTTTATAGTAACCGTTGTTTTTTACGGCCTCTTTTAACAGGCACTCTTTACAACTATCATCATTAAAACATTTTTTGCCATGAATCCTTATATCGCTGTTTTTTGCAGCTTTGTTTTTAAATAGGGGCTTTGAAGCCTCAGGTTTAGTGACATAGATTGCATCTTCAACATGGTTAATAAGCTCTACCATATTATTTTTTGAAGCCAGCATATTCTCAAGAAGAAACTCATATACAACAACGGTAGAAAGCTGTTGGCAGACGTTTGTAATACTATCGATAACCTTTTTTGTAACCTTTTCCTTTGTAACAGTTTTTTCAAAACCGATATAACCTAAAATGGCTTTTTTGTTTTTGAGAACAAATATATATATATTCTTATCATTATCCTGATCTACAGCGTATTTCATCTGATGTTCTGTAGCTTCGGATACGATAAGGTTCTTGTCAAAAAATGTAGAGTGAAGAAAGGCTACTTCCTCAAATGATAGAGATACCATCTCTGCCTTAGTTGCAGATTCAGAGCTTATCCAGTTGTTTAGGCACCTTGCTACCGTCTCATCAAAGTCGAGTTTGGCAATATACCCTTTATCAAAACCAAAACGCATACATATCATCTTTAGAATTGACTCGATAGTGCTTTTAAACACCTCTCCTCCGTCCACGAGGTTAAACATGTGTGCTACAAGCCTATCCTTTAAATCCTTAATGTTATAATCCGGATCAAGGTTTGTGGTCTTACTGTTCTCTATTTCGGTTCTGTTGGATTTGTAGTTTATCTCCTCCTCGCCGGTATAAAAGGTGAAACCGTTCTTACCCTTAGCCTTTGTACTGTATAGTGCTATGTCGGCATATTTATAAATTTCCTCAAAATCGAACGAATCATCGGTTGTTGCTATTCCTATGCTTGCCGATATATTAACGGTTATCCCGTTCTGCTCATAACTTTTTCTAAACTCATCACAAAGCTCTTTTGCACGTTGTTTAAGAACATCGGTAGATTTGTAGTTGCGTAGGAAAACAAAGAACTCGTCACCGCCTACCCTGCCCAAGATATCACTCTTTTGAAAGATTGAGCGTAGTGAACTGCCCAGCTGGGTGATAACAGCGTCACCATACAGGTGGCCAAAGGAGTCGTTAATGCTTTTGAAATTGTCTACATCAATTATCATTAGGGCGCCGTTTTTTAAAGGTGGTTCGGCACAGAGCTGCTTTTTGATCTGCTCCTCCGTCATTTTTTTGTTATAAAGCCCTGTTAGGCCATCACTTTGGCCCTGCATCTCTGTTTTACGAATGAAATCGTAAAGCTTTACATAAGATTTAACCCTCGCCTTTACAACGTTAGCCTTAAATGGCTTGGTTATATAGTCTATTGCACCAAGACTAAACCCCTTCTCCTCGCTGTTAGCATCGTCTAATCCGGTTATAAATATAACCGGTATTTTATTATATTCATCGCTTATTTTTAGCTTGGCTATAACCTCAAACCCATCAAGCTCCGGCATTATAACATCTAAAAGTATAAGCTTAGGATCAGATAGTTCAAGGATTTCAAAAAGTTCTTTTCCGCTTGATGCACCTATAACTTTATAATCATCCTGTAAAATATTTGTAAGAGCCATGCGGTTAAGGGCGCTGTCGTCTACTATAATAACTTCATCCATAATACAAGTCCTCTCTGAACTGAATCCTGTGCCGCTTAATACAAAAAAATGCCCTATATAATCTTTTATTTATCTATTATAACATAAACAAAATAAAATGTAAATCTCAATGGATAAATTAAATGAATGTATTTAACATTAATCTACCCACAAAACACACAATAATTCTTTAGTGTATTGGATAAATATTACCCGATGCATCTACACAAGATTTATAAGGATAGTATTTTGCAGCATAAGCCCTCTTTCTGTGAGTATAATTCTATCACCATCTGTTCTTAAAAGGCCCCTCTCTTCGTAGTGAGATAGGAGTGAAAGCTGTTTATCATTAAAGCTATACCCAAACCGGCTTTTCAGCTCCTTTTTAGAAAGCCCACCTATTAGGCGTGTCTGTAACATTATATAGTCGGTTGCATCGCACACGCCATCCTCCACCGTATCGGCACCGGCTATAAAACCCTTAGTATCGGCGGGATAATAAAAACGTTTGTAGCCGATACAGGAGTGTGCTCCGGGGCCTACACCGAGGTAATCCTTACAGTCCCAATACCGCATGTTGTGCCGGCTATACATGCCGGGTCTTGCAAAGTTAGATATCTCGTATCTCTCATATCCGCTGCACTGTAATAGCTCTGTTGCGTAGCTGAAAAGCTGTGCAACCTCATCGGGCTGTGGAAGTATTTCCTCCATGCTATAGAGCGGTGTTCCCTCCTCTAGTTTTAACATATAGCAACTGATATGAGACAGGTTCAGACGAGTGGCAGTTTTTACAAAATCGTCTATATCCTGCTGTTTTTGGTGCGGAATACCGACCATTAAATCTATAGATATATTCTGTATACCGCAACTTTTTGCAAGCAGGATAGCATCGACGGCCGCCTGCGAACTATGCCGCCTGCCTATTGCCCTTAACGAGCTGTCGTTAAAACTTTGTACCCCTATCGACAGCCGATTTATCTTACAGCTGTTCATAGTGTTAAGAAGTGCCTCGTTAAGGCTATCAGGGTTTGCCTCGATAGTAAACTCTCCTTCACATTTAAAGCCGCTACATAGCCGTTTAAGCTGCTTTGGGCTTAGTAGTGATGGTGTACCGCCACCAATATAAACCGTATTATAAACCCTGTTCGGGATTTGCCTTAAAAGTGCATCTATATAACTATCCTCAAGTGGCGGCAAGCCACTATGAAAATCACAGTAGCTACACCT
>CAYJOX010000006.1:0-14256 GCA_964371915.1 uncultured Oscillospiraceae bacterium | reverse complement strand
AAACGCGATTCCTCACCCATAACAACTTATACGGTTTTGGGCCGGCCTCCGGCCGGCACAAAAACTATCCTTCTCTATTTAATTCCGAAGATTAGTTTTAAAATTCCCCTTAGGCATTTAGGACTTTTTACCACAACAATCTGCATAACTACCCCCACTATTTTAAAACAGATGCGGTTACGAGTAACAGTAGCATTACGAAGAAAACATAAACACCACCGGATAATCCAAAAAGTAGTGTAGCTAATCCTACAACCGCTATAGCAAATAATATCAGCCAGGGATAACCTCTCTTTTTGTTTCTCATAGTGCCCCCGTTTTTTAACCGCTTAGCACATACTATGCAGTTAAAAGAAAAGCTGTTACCAAAGCTAGAGGTTGTATTAAGCCTTATAAACAATCTCGCCCTTAATTATTGTCATCATACAAACGCCCTCGAGCGATAGAGGGTCCCCTTTAAAAATTGCAAGATCGGCAATTAGCCCGGGGGCAATGCTTCCAACCCTATCGGCAAGGCCTAGAATCTCTGCCGGTATGCAGGTGATAGCCCGCATTGCAGTATCACGAGACAGCCCTTCCCTTACGGCAAGCCCGGCCATTATCGGCAGGTATTGTATCGGAATAACCGGATGATCGGTACATATAGCAAATTTTACACCGTTTTTTTCAAGAATACAACCCGCCTTAGGGGTAAGGTTGCGCAGCTCGGGCTTTGAACGCTCCGACATTATCGGGCCAAGGATTATATTTACCCCCTGCTGTGCAAGTTGCTCTGCAACTAGGTATCCCTCGGTACCATGTACAACCGTCATATCAAGGTTAAATTCCTTGGCTACTCTTAAAGCTGCAAAGATATCATCGGTTCGGTGTGCATGTATGTGGGCTGCAAGTTCCCCCTTAACAACCGGCGTAAGAGCTATATTTTTAGCGTTATAACTCTCTTTCTTGCCCTTGTCGTAGTAGACTGCTTCGTATAGGGCGTTTCGTATTACCGATATAGTGCCCATTCTTGTCTCGGGGCATTTATGCTGTTCGTGATACACGCTCTTTGGATTTTCCCCCAGCGCCATCTTCATGGCGATAGGCTCCTTTATGGTCATTTCATCTACAACGCTGCCATGACAATGTATATAGGTTAGTGTTCCGCCTATCGGGTTTGCGCTTCCGGGGCCGGTAACAACCGATGTAACCCCTGCCTCTACAGCCTCAGAAAAGCATCTATCCTGTGGGTTAATACCGTCTATCGCTCTAAGCTGTGCAGTGATTGGATCTGTCTCCTCGTTGCCATCGGCACCCTCAAAGTTAAGCCCATCCTCCCACATGCCCAGATGACAATGTGCATCTATAAAGCCGGGATAGATAGTTAGGCCTGTAAGGTCTATTACCTCCATATCGTCAAAAGAGGGGCAGTCCGACATATCGCCAACGGCGAAAATATCCTGCCCCTTAATATGTATATATCCCTGCTCATAGTTCTTAGCCTTGCAGCTATGTATGTGTGCATTAATTAAAATTTTTTCCATTCCGTTACCTACTGGTTCGCATTTATATCCATAAACACCCTCTCATCACCCGACACATAACCTAGCTGCTCCCTCGCAATACGCTCCATATATTCGGCATCTGTCTCGGCTGTGGTTAGACGTTCAAGCTCGTTTATCTCACTTTTTGTCATCTGCAACTCATCCTGTAGGTCCTCAACCTCTGCAGACTTTTGATTAATCTGTATCTGAGTTTGTATCAACATGAATAGAAGGTAGACCGCAAGAAAGCAGACGACCAACCTTGGCAGAAGGTTCGTGTTTTTTCTTTTTTTTGGGTAGTTTACTGTTCTTTGCATCTGCCCCTTTTGAAAAATGGTTATTTATATCTGTATTATACAACACTTTACGTCTCTTGCGCAACTGTTTTTTTTGTAGAAAATGTGAATTTTTTGTTTTGCCATAAAAAACTATTGTGTATTTTTTAAAGATGCCCCCTATATATAGTATGTATTTTTTTGTAAGCAGGGCTAAGGCTACTAACTGTTGTTTTAGAGCCCTTTCTTTCATATGCGATGGTTTAAGTATGACCTGCCGGTATACAATAAGCCCTACAGCAATAAAAAACAGGATGTAAAAGCGTAGTAGCCCTGCAAAGCTATATGTAACGGCATAGCTGTAGCATAGAACGGCGGCAAGTGGGGCAAACAAAATATCCCTTATCGGTGTTGCCACCCTTGAATCGCCGGTGATAAAGCGCAAAATGTGGTAGAAGAAACCTAACAGGATGCCAGCGCCAAGGGCGCCCACACAATCGGCCATTACCGTTGTTATCGGTTGAGCCTCTATCATCTTAACATGCGCTTTAAAAAGCCCTCCGCCTTAGATTCTTTGTACTCGATATATTTTATGCTTCCAAACACCTTAACACAACCGCTTTCTACCGATAGTGAAGATATTGAGAGATGATCTCCCCCTATAACCGCCCTACCTACCGGTGTTTCGAGAGCTACCTCGTTTTCGTTATACCCTATTATCTCAACAATACCCTCACAGGTTAGCTCACTGCGGTTTAGCATTGTTATTTTATGGGGCTTTTTTGTATCTTGCTGTGCCGATACTGCCTTATTAGCTACCTTTTCCATACCTATATCCTTTCATGCCGAGCTTCTCCTTTATAAATTAATATTCACCGGCATTGATAATATTACCTTTTAGTGTTATAATCTTTAAGGTTTAGATATTTAGGGGGCATTATGGGCAAGGTTATAAAGGCAATATTGTTTATCGCAGCATTACTCGGGTGTTATTTTTTTGGCCTATATGTGCCAAGGTTAATAAAGATAGATATCTGGCAGCTAATGCTTATTCCTGTAATCCTGCTTGTATCGGCTATTTTGCAGATAGTTATTCACGAGTTTGGGCATCTTGTTGCAGGCCTGTTATCCGGTTATAAATTTAGTAGCTTTAGAATATTAAGCCTTGCCATTATCAGCGATAATGGAAGAATTAGGTTTAAGAAACAATCTATCGCCGGCACCGGTGGCCAGTGTATAATGAAGCCCCCGCAGATCAAAAGTGGTGTGATGCCCTACAGGTTTTACCTTGCGGCCGGAGTTTTGTTTAACCTCCTATCAATAGTTATTACGCTCCCCTTGTTATTTGCAGGCGATGGTGTTTTAACCTTATCGATAGCATGTTTTTGCATAGTAGCTGCTTTTTTTGCATCTACCAACGGCATACCGATGAGCATATCCGGCATACCAAACGATTATAAAAACTTACTTAGCCTTAGGCAAAACCCAAGCCTAATAAAATATCTCTATATACAACTTTTAATTGTTGATCTATCCCAAAAACAACGCTTAAAGGATATACCGGCGGAGTATTTCGAGCTACCTCCGCCCGAACTCAGGCACGAAATTCTCGCTGGTGCAGTTGCTGTTTTTAGATGCAACAGGCTTATAGATGCGCACGATTTTAATTCGGCAAGAGAGCTTGGGGAAAAGCTTTTAAATGAATATGGCCTGGTAGACCTGTATAAGTTTTTAATTCTATGCGACCTTTTGTTTATCGAGCTTATAGGTGAAAACAGGGCTGATGTTATTAGCGGCCTAATTCTACGGCAGGATAAACAGCTAAAAAAAGCGATGGCAAAATTCCCCTCGGTTGTTCGCACCGATTATGCACTAGAACTTCTGCATAACAAAAACCCCGAGTCGGCAGAAAAATGCCTCTCGGAGTTTAAAAAGATATCAAAAAGTTATGCGGTTAAAACCGACATAGAATCAGAAACAGAACTAATAGAGATTGCAAAAGGCAGGGCCGCTATTTCCTGATATAGTTTAGCGTAATAAAATCCGCCATATCATCAAGCGGTAGTTGGCGGTTAACCGCTCCGAGCTTATATGCCTCCATAGGCATACCGTATACAACACAGCTTTCCTCATCCTGCCCTATTGTATACGCACCGGAGTTTTTCATCTCAAGCAACCCCTTTGCACCGTCGGCCCCCATTCCGGTCAGTATTACCCCAAGGGCATCCTTGCCTGCGGATTTTGCGGCAGAGCTAAAAAGCACATCTACCGATGGACAATGCCCGCTTACCTTTTCGCCCTGCTCGCTTTTTACATAGTAACCGTTATCATCCCTGCATAATCTGAGGTGATAATCACCGGCGGCAATAATAACAGAGCCCGGCACTACCCTGTCGTTATCGACGGCTTCCTTAACCGAAAGTTTACACACCCTCTCAAGCCGTTCGGCATACATGGCTGTAAATACTGCCGGCATATGCTGTACAACAACTACACCTGGAGTATCGGGCGGCAACCCCTTTATTAAGGTTAAAACCGCCTCGGTACCTCCGGTAGATGCACCTATTACTATAACTTTTGAATTGTCCACAATGGCCTTACAATATATTATATAGTACCTATTTCTCTCTTTTATATATGGCCGGCTTTACATAGGAAAAATTAGTTGCCGAACGGTTAATACTCTCACTGTGCCCTATACAGAGGTAGCCGCCCGGTGCTGTTACGTTGTAAAAGTCCTCTACAAGTTTATCCTTTGTTTTTTGATCAAAGTAGATCATTACGTTGCGGCAGAATATAATATCAAACGGCCGCTTATTTTTAAAATTAAATGGTTCCATCAGGTTAAGCGGCTGATACATTACCTCACGGCGAATACTTCTAACCATTGTAAAGGTATTATCTTGCTGATTGATGGTGGTGTATTTTGCCTGCCATTCTTTAGGTATAACCGTTATCCCATCAAGTGGGTAGGTTGCACGCTTTGCTGTGTTCATAACGTTATGGGATATATCGGTTGCTAGTATGATAGTATCCCAGTTTGATTTTCTGCTACCGAAATATTGATCCAACACCATAGCGATAGTATAGGCCTCCTGGCCGCTACTACAACCTGCCGACCATATCTTTAGCGATTTAGACTTTGATTGCGCCACCTCTAGTTCCGGTAGGGCGGTGTTTAGCAAAAAGTCGAAATGATCCTGCTCGCGCATAAAATAGGTGTGGTTTGTAGTAATGCGGTTAAGTAGCGTCGTAATCTCCTCTCCGGAACTATCCGAGAAGAGGATGTTAAGATAATCAGAAAACTTAGATAGCCCCTTTTCGTTTAAAACACCGTAAAGCCTACCTTCGACAAGCGCACGTTTTTGCGCTAAGGTAATGCCATACTTCTTGTAGACAAACTCCACAAGCTGATTAAACTCGTTATCTGTAATAGAAATCATTTATCTCCTCGGCACTCTAGGTCCTCACTAAAAAAGCTGTCAAGGTCTATTGTTAAAACAAGGCGATCACCTATCTTCATAACATTTCCGAGATATTTATTCCTCTCAACCTCACCGAGGTTAGGCAGACCCACCATTGCGCTATTGTTGGCATTAACGACATCGCTTACACGGTCTACAATAATTCCAAGCTGCATATCCTGGTAGTTAAGCACAACTATACTAGTGTGGTCATCATACTCCCTTATGTTAAGAGCAAATTTTGTGCGCACGTCAATTACCGGCACAATTTTACCTCTTAGATTTATAATTCCCTTAACATATTCCGGTACATGTGGTACCACGGTAATAGCCTGTATAGATATTATCTCTATTACGTTATAAAGCTCTACACCGTAAACGCTTTCGTCAACAAAGAAGGTTAGATAGCTACCTTTCAAATCGTCTACGACTACCTCATTTTTGTTTACATCACTCATTGTCCACCCCTTTTATTTGTTATACAAAAGCTTATTTGTATCAAGAATCAAGCTTATACTACCATCGCCAAGTATCGTACAGCCTGCAAGCCCTTGGCTTTTAATATCATAGCCGTTAAGGAATGCCGGGAAGGATTTAACAACCACCTGCTGTTCTCCGATAAGCTCATCTGCAAATACACAGGCCTTCTTCTTCTCGTTTTCAACCAAAATTAGGATGCCGTCCTCGATGTTTGTGCGTTCGGTATGAAAATTGAACTTTTGATGCAACCTGATAATCGGGTGGCAATCTCCCCTTAACATTATCATCTCGTTACCGTCGACATCATGCAGTAGCTGGCTACGATCGGTAACCTTGAAGGACTGTTTGATAGAGGTGATCGGTATTGTGAAGATGGCGTTGCCAACCGATAGCTCCATGCCGTCTACAATAGCAAGGGTGAGTGGGATTTTAATTGTAAAGGTACTTCCTTTTCCCATCTCGCTCTCTACCGATATACTACCGTTGCATTTTTCAATGTTTTGGCGTACCACATCCATACCAACGCCACGGCCGGAAAACTCCGTAACCTGCTCGTTGGTAGAGAAGCCGGCCAGCATAATCATCTGGTTTATCTCGTTAGTGGTATACTCGTTTTCCGGTTTTGTAAGGATACCATTCTTTTTTGCCTTAGCAAGGATCTTTTCGCTGTTAAGCCCACCGCCGTCATCTATGATGTTAATGACAATTTCGCCACCAACATTCTGCGCCGATAGGGTGAGTTTGCCGCGCGGATTTTTCCCGGCGGCTACACGATCCTCGGTGCTTTCAATGCCATGATCCATCGAGTTTCTTATCATATGCATAAACGGATCGGTAATGCTATCGATAATTGTCTTATCAATCTCGGTATCGCCGCCAATTGTTATAAGATCAACCTCTTTGCCCAGCTTTTTGCTCATATCACGCACGATTCGGTTCATCTTCTGGTAAAGACCATTGAGGGGAACCATTCTAATGGACATAACAACATCCTGTAGCTCATCGGTCAGCTTGCGTAGCTGGCGTGTAGCCTTATGGAAACTGTCGAGCTGCAAACCATCTAGTTCAGGGTTAGAAGCAACCATTGCCTCGGCCGTAACGATCTCTCCCACGAGATCCATTAGCTGGTCTAGCTTGCCTTGGTTAACGCTGATAAGATTTTGTTTCTTTGCCCCACTGTCTGCTGCGGCCGCAGGCGGTTTGGGTGCACCGGTAGCCGCTGCCGGCTGTTGAGGTGGCGGTGCTGCCTCGGCATTTTGGGCATTGTTGGGATTATCGACAATAGTGCCGCCCTCCTGCCCGAGAATCTCGTAGCTACGGATGTTTACAGCAGACTCTATGGCCTCATAAACCTCCTGTGGGTCACCGCTACAACTAAACTTAACAAGAAGCCCTTTGGCAACGATATCAGAGGCACACTCCGAGTTGCTCTCCGGGTTTGGTGGATCACTTTCTAATGTATCACACATATCCTTGATTGTGTTAAGCAACATAAATGCACGGATGTTTTCCATCTGGCAACCATCCTCAAAAAATATCTTAACACTATATATAATCTTATCCGTTGCTGTAGGTGCTACCTCTGACGCTACCCCTGCAGCCGGTGCAGCACTAGGAGCGGCTTCCGGCGGCTTTGCCGCCTCGCCTTTTAACACGCCAAGCTGGGTAACTATCAGGGATACTATAGCCGAGGAATCACTCGGTGCATAGTTCTCAATGTCGTTTTGTAGTGTTTCAACCTCGTTCTTCAAAAAGTCAGAGCTTTGGAAAACACAATCAAAGAGGCCGCTATTGTTGCTTTTTGCAGTCTCAGGTTTTTCACGAATAATAAAGAACATATCCTCAACATGATGTGCAAGAGATGATACACCATCAAGCCCCATCATTGCAGAGGAACCCTTTACAGTGTGCATTATACGAAAGATTTCGTTAATAGCACCTTCATCGAATTCACCCAGGCGCTCACTCTCTAGCATGATCTCGTCAAGCTGGTCAAGTAGTGTCTGTGTTTCAAAGATGAACATTTCGAGCATAGGCTCTACACTTGGATCAAAAACGCTCATAGTTGCCCTCATTTTATTCTATTTATATAGCCGTAGTATACGGCGAATAACGCTAATGATAAAAAAATAACTTTTTTATTAAAATGTATTTTATTTAAGTCTTATATATAGTATAATAGTTTATAGCTAAATAGTAAATAGTTTTTGTAATTTTTTTTGTTTTTGTGAGATTATATGGCAGATATTTTAAGGGTTTCCTTCCCGACAGCGGACAAGGGCTATATAAATCCGAATAAAACTGCACCCGAGGTTACATCTCCTTTTAACATTGTGGACATTGCTAGGGTTACCAAACCGCAGACAGATAGTGCCCTATTACAGCAAAATAATACCGCATTGGAAAACAGCAACGCACCCGCAATATTGGAGGAGATGCTAAAAGACCCTAAGGTGACGGTTACATTTCTGCGCAATATTTTTTTGCTGGAGGAAATATTCCGATTACTTCCAACAAATAACTCGGTGATAACCGACGAACTGCAAAAACTTTTCGATTCGCTAATGTTAAAACCGGAAAAACTTTTAGGGGAGCTACTTCGGCAATCGGCCTCCTCCTCTCAGTTTCAAGGGGATGTGTTTACACTACTTCGCAACCTTGAGCAGGGCGGCGATAACCGAATGAGGGATGCCGTTGCGCAACTGTTAAAGGCCTTTAGTGGCGAGCAGGGTAAGCAGGAGGTTATGCGCTCTATCTCTAACAACCTTTTCTTTCTAGGTGCAAGCCAGCAGCCGCTCAAATCACTTTCGGATCAGTTTTTAAGGTTGGCAGATGCTTTTAAGGCGCCCGGTGCTAATTTTGAGATGCTAAAAGGGGAGGTAATGCAGCTGTTAAAGCAGCAGGAGGGTAGCCTACTTAACTCCCCGGCATTACAAAAGCTTAGTGCAATGCTCGTATATAATCTGTCTCGTTATCAAAGCAACGATGATTTTTTATCACAGGCAGTCACAAAGCTTGCCGTACTAATGGATAGAGAGGGTGGGCAGCTACTTACCGAGCTTAAAAGCCTTGTAAACGGAATACAAAACCCAGAGCTACGCACTACCTTAAGCGAGCTGTTAAACCGTTCTTCTCCGGATTTTGCCACCTTTGTAAAGACTCTCGTTGATAATATGCAGGCTGTAAAAAATCCTCACAGCAGCTCTCAGGTGATGGATGCGTTAACCGAAATTATCACCAAGGAGGGGAGGTTGTCCGACCTACAGCTTGTGTCAGACAACCGCATAAACGAGATAATCACAAGCCTACTATCCTCTCCCTGTAACTATACCCCGTTAATACATCTTGTATTCCCGCTGGAGTTCTTAGATATACGCTCCTTTGCTGAGATGTGGATAGATAACAACACCGAGGGCGGAGAAGGTGATGGGGGAGATGACACACAACACCTGCTGATTGCATTTGATATAGAGGGTATAGGCGCATTTGAGACAGAAATTTTCACAAAAGGCAAGGAGCTTAGGCTGCTACTGCTCTGCCCCGAGCAACATACCGAGGCATTTAAAAGCCTAAGGCATATTCTGCCGGGGATTATTTCTAAAAGTGGGTATCGCCTTATTGATTGTAATGTTGACGACCTTGTAAGAGGGCGGAGCCTTATGGAGGTTTTCAGCGAACTACCCAACAGGCGCAAAGGTTTGGATATGAAAGCTTAACGGCAGATAAAGCGAGGTAGGATTTGAGTGCGAAAGATACCAAGGCGATAGCCTTAAAATACGATGATACGGCCGATGCCGCACCGGTTGTGGTTGCGGCCGGCTATGGCGATATTGCAAGCAGAATAGTAGATATTGCCGAAAAAAGAGGCATACCGGTTTTCAGGGATGACAGTGCGGCATCGCTACTTTGTATGTTGGATGTGGGGCGTGCGGTGCCGGTAGAACTTTATGAGGTTGTGGCTGCTGTATATGTTGAACTTGTTAAAATCTCAAGGAAGATAAAGGATAAGGGAGAGGGGATATGAACCTGTTCGGATTTAAACCCAAAAAAACACAAAAACCCGAAGATGAAAATAAAAATAGCCATCTTACCAATAACAGCTGTGAGATAATAGGCGAAGATAAGGCAATTATTGCATATGCACGGGTTGCCTCTACTACAGCGGCAACCCTCTATCTTGAATATAACCGGATTATGACGGTTTTGGATATTGACACCCCTGTAACAATTACGGTTTATAGGGAGGGTAAATCCGCAGTGCTTGTAACCGGTAAGATTGTAACGGCAACCACAAGGGGCATAACGGTATCGACCGACGATGTGACCGAACTTTTATATGTGCGCTCTAGCTTTAGAACAAGAGTTTTTATACCGGGACGAATATATTTCGGAGACCCGGACGAAAAGGATAGCTTTGAGCAGGATGTTATGATAGACGATATCAGCATAAACGGCGTAATGATGAGCTGCCCTGCGGAGCTTGAGGTTGATTCGGTTGGCGTGTTAGAGTTTAGATTGCCGGCGGATGTGCTTTACCTGCCCATAATAATTAGAAGATGTGTAGAGCGGCAGGACAGCGTTTATATGAAATACGGTGGCGAATTTTGCGAGCCGAGCGTTAAGCAATCAAACACCGTAAGCCATTTTATCTTTCAGCTAACTACCGCTATGCGCCAGCACGGCAGTACAAGCACAAGTGATTACAGGCTGTTTAAAAAGGCTTGGAACAGCATACTTGAATGGGAAAAAGGGCGCCATGGTATAAAACCCAGTATGTTAAACCGGTACAACCGTAAATCAATTGCCGGCCAGAATAACTTTTTTAAAAGGAAAAACTTTACCAATAGAAACGGTGGGAAATAGATATGCAAAACCAAATTTTTGCGCTGGATATAGGCACGCGTAATGTTGTAGGACTTGTAGGCATTTATGATAAAGGAATATTTAAGCTGGAGGCCCTTGAAATAGAGGAGCACAGTAGGCGTGCCATGATGGATGGCCAGATCGAGGATATTAATGAGGTTGCTGCGGTAGTAGGCCGCCTACAAAGTAGGTTAGAAAAACGCCTTAACACAGAGCTAACCGAGGTATATGTGGCGGCGGCCGGACGTGCCCTTTTAACATCACGAGGCATGGCAGAGATAGCCGTTTCGCCTCACATAGGAGTAACTAAGCAGCAGATAGCAGAGCTGCAGCTGCTTGCCATAGAGACAGCCTCCGAGAGGATACTTGTAACGGCAGGTGCGGGTGGGATGTCCTGTGTTGGACACTCGGTTATAAAATACTGCCTTGATGGGCATAATTTCTCCTCCCTTGAAAACCACAAGGGTAGCCTAATCAGTGTGGAGATAATAGCCACATTTCTGCCACAGCAGGTTGTCAACAGCCTTTACACTACCATGAACATTGCCGGCCTTGCAGTTGCAGGGCTAACCCTAGAGCCTATTGCCGCGATGAATGCAATCGTGCCACAGGAGCTACGCTCGCTTAACATTGCACTTGTCGATATCGGTGCAGGAACAAGCGATATTGCCATCTCGGACGGCGGAGCTATCTCTGCCTATACCATGGCAACCTATGCAGGCGATGAGATTACCGAGAAGATAGTATCCACCTATCTTGTGGATTTTAACATGGCAGAGAAGATAAAAAAGAGTACCGATGACCCAATAGCTTTCACCGATATTCTCGGGAACGAGCTAAGTGTGGGCGCAAAAGAGCTTGCTTTAAGCATAAGCGATGCTGTAGAGGAACTCTCTATGACCATCTGCAACAGCATAGAGGAGGCCAACGGCAGGCCGCCTCAGGCGATATTTTTAGTGGGTGGAGGAAGCCAGATTCCCGGGCTTGCAACCCTTGTAGCCGGAGCACTCTCGCTAGAGCAAAACCGTGTTGCGGTAGGCGGAAACAACTATATGAAAAAGATGATTGTTTCGGATATTGATATCTCCGATCCCGGCTATGCCACACCTTTTGGCATAGCTATCACGGCAGGTACTATGCTTGGTACCGATGGTTTTTTTGCCTTTGTTAACGGGCGTAAGATACGGCTTTATTCCTCCGAAAAGCAGACGGTAATGGATGCCCTTTTGCTCTCCGGCTACCGTTACAGCCAGCTGCTTGGCAAACCTCCCAAACCTTTGCAGTTTACACTAGGCGGTAGGAGCAAAACAGTTTCCGGAAGCTTTGCAACGGCGGCTGTAATTACCCTTAACGGTGAGCCTGCAAGCATAAGCACCCCTATAAACAGGGCCGACAATATAACTATAGTAGATGCGATTGATGGCGAAGATGCGTCGGCAACTATCGTTGATATTCTTCCCGGCACCGCGCAGGAGCATTTTGTTAAGGTGGCAGAGCACACGCTACGTTTTGGTGTAACAGCCATTGTTAACGGCAGAGTGGCATCCCCCGATAGGCAGATTCAGGATGGTGACGAGATTGTAGAAAAAAACATCACAACCGTTGCCGAGCTGTTTATCGAAAACGGCATGGATATATATCAATATGAACCACAGATAAACGGCAATATACTTGATTTCGATTACATCTTAAAGGATAATGATGAGATAGAGCTTGGTGTAGGCGAGGTGTTCGATCCGCAAGATCAGGAGGTGCTACCGGTAGAAGAAGAGGAAACAGAGGGGCAGAGCGCCGAGCCACAGCATCCTTTGCAGGCAGGTGTTATATATGTAATGATAAACGATCGCAGGGTGGAGCTTCCGGCGAAACAGGATAAATCACCCTATCTTTTTGTAGATATGTTAAACTACATTGATATCGACCCTACAACACCTAAGAGTAATATAAAGATACAAAAAAATGGGGTGAGTGCATCCTATCTTGATGTTGTGAACATTGGGGATAGTATCGATGTAAGTTGGGAGGACAGTTAGTGGGAAACCTTATAAGAACAATATCGGAAGATGGAAGTGTTGTAGCCTCGGTAGTTGATAGTACCGCACTTGTGGCACAGCTGGAGGAAATTCACTGTACCTCGGCCGTAACAACGGCCGCACTTGGTAGGCTATGTACCGGGGCTGCACTTATGGGTGCACAGCTTAAAGGCGAAAAGGAGAGCCTTACCCTGCGCCTAAACGGTGGCGGCCCTGCCGGCAGTGTGATAGCGGTTAGCGATTCTAAGGGGAATGTAAAGGGGTACATCTCTAACAGTAAGGTAGACCTGCCCTCAAATAAATATGGCAAGTTAGATGTAGGCGGGGCGGTTGGAAAAGATGGTTATCTTGATGTAATGAGAGATAGCGGCAGTGGGGAACCATATATAGGCCGTGTACAGATAGTATCAGGAGAGATTGCCGAGGATATTACACATTACTATGCAACAAGCGAGCAGACACCAACCGTTTGCGGCCTAGGTGTTCTGGTTAACCCCGACCTCACCGTAAATTCGGCAGGCGGCTTTTTAGTGCAACTACTACCTTTTTGTGATGAATCGGTTATCGAGGTAATAGAAAAGAATATCGAAAAACTACCGGCTGTATCCTCCTTATTTCAAAGCCACACCCCTACACAGGTGGCCGAGCTTCTACTCGATGGCCTTTCACCGCAGGTGTTAGACAGCTCAGATGCTGTATATAGGTGTGATTGCTCTAAAGCAAGGGTGGAAAAGGCTGTAATAAGTATAGGAAAAGATGGCATAGAATCGTTAATAGCGGATGAAAAACCAACGGTTGTAGAGTGCCATTTCTGTAATAAAAAGTATACATTTGATAAAAACCGTCTAACCGAACTTTTAAGAGGGTGACATAGATGCGCAAGTATATTATTCTACGCTTAATTACAGTGGGCATTGTGTCGACATTATTATTTGTAATTGTAAGCATTATACTACAGCTGCGTACGGCAGGCGAAAACAGTGATATAAATTCTGTAATTCAGCTGGAACAGATATCAGATGTACTTCAAGAAAATGAGGAAGCACTGCTACAACTACAACAGGATGCAGCACAGGAATCACTTTTAAATGCCCATGCGGTTTCGTATATTTTAGATAAAAACCCAGAATTTATGCAAAGCATTGAGCAGCTTCATAGGATTGCCTACCTTTTAGACATAGATGAGATACACATCTTTGATTTGGCGGGAAAGATAGTTTATGGCAATGTGCCGAGTTACATCGGCTATGATATGCACTCCGGTGATCAGATTGGATTTTTCCTACCTATGCTTGACGATTACGATATGGAGCTTGTACAGGATGTTAGGGCGAACACTGCTGCATCGATCGAGATGCAGTATACCGCCATTTGGGGTGAAACACACGATTATATTGTTCAGGTCGGCCTACGCCCAACGAGGCTGAGAGACGCCTTTGCACAGACAGAGATTGACTATATCATTCCCCTAATGGCGCCTGCACCGGGGGAGATTATCTATGCCATAGATAAGGCTACTAACATAATTGTTACATCGACAGATAACAGCTTAGTAGGTAAAGATTCTAAAACTATTATTACTAGCAGTATAGTAGCTAGCGAAACCGGATTACTAAAA
>CAYJOX010000005.1:0-23504 GCA_964371915.1 uncultured Oscillospiraceae bacterium | reverse complement strand
TTTGCAGATTCAGCATTAGTGTTAAATATTTCATCCTCGATTTTAAATGAAACATTCTTTAGAGCAACGGCTGGTTTATCATCAGCAGACCATGTAAACTGGGTAGCTGGACACACTATTCCTGAATCCAACGTGCCACAGGGCGATGGAATTGAGGGAGTTCAGACTGATTCCACAAACAACATGGCAATTGCAATGTTAGTAGCAATACTTTGCATAGCTGCAATAGCTATATGTGTATTCTTAATGAGGAAGAACAAAAATGCAAAACCTCAAGAGTAACCTCATAAACTAACAAAATCATCTAATAATTTAACTAACAGGTGTTGGCATGATATTGCCTTCACCTGTTAATTAATGTTGCAAATAAAGTTTTTTATGCTACAAGATCCCCTTGTTAATTACAATTTAACCTGTAGGTGAATCGATATAAAGGGAAAAGTATTAAAGTTAATAAGCGTCGTAAGCTTTGAAGTCCATCTCTCGCATATGGTTGTATTTCGTGCCCTACAGATAGTTGGGCTAGATAGGTTGTTTGCTCAAACCGTAGAATCTTTAGTTGTTTCCTGTGCACTAACCCTAGCAGGGTCAATTATCTTTGCATATATTTTTAAATTATTTGAAAAAAAGTTTATCTTAAAATAATAGATAACTTATTATAAAAACAATATAAGATATGGCACCAAGCCTAGAAGCGCGGTGCCATATCTTCTCTTTTGTATTATAAAAAATTCTTTAAAACTTTATAATACTCTTTTGCAATTATCTCGTGCCCAAGGTCGGTGGGGTGTACCGCATCCTCTGCAAAATCTACATCTTTTATACCGCCGACTATATACTGTTGTATTAGGCCGTCCAGTGCAATATATGCATCGGCATAAGTTCTCGCCAGACGTCGTACAGCGCCAATTTTGGGATCTAAATCTTCACGCCAGACCAGATAATCCGTAACGGTGTTTAATAAAAAAGGCTCAATTATTATTATCTTTGTTGCCGGCATATCGCTTTTAATTTTAAAAAGCAGTTGATTATAGTCTTCATAAAACTGCTCTGTAGATGTGTTCTCACCCCTATCGTATCTGCGCCATGTGTCGTTAATTCCTATTAGAATAGAGACTATATCGGGGTTAATCTGTTTAAGATCGGTTTCATAACGCTTTAAAAGATCTGACGTTGTATTTCCGGAAATACCTCTGTTTATAAAGGATATTTCACCCGTAGGTATCTTGGATAATACATGATGTGATACCTTGTGAGCATAGCCTGTTCCTAGGCTATAATAATCATCACGCTCTCTGTTACAATCTGTAATAGAATCCCCTTGAAACAACAACTTTTTCATAATTTCACCCTTATTAAAATTCAAACAAATAAAATAATGGTAAAAGTATATCAACTATGGACGAATATGTCAAATTAAAGAAAAAATGTTTACATTTGAGATGATTTATGGTAAAATTACGGTGAATAGATAGGTGAGGAGTAAAGATAAACATGAAAAAATTAATAGCAATTTTATTAATTATGTCATTAACCTTGTTAACTATAGTAGGTTGTTCGTCTGGCGAAAGCCCGGCCGATGTAGCGACCTCTTCACCGCCGGGCACCTCTAGTTCGGCTCAAACTACAGGTGATGAAATAAAATCTGAGGTTCCGCTTGATACGTTATTGGTTGGCGTGCAGGAGATGAGCGGCGATTTTATAAGTGGGTTTGGTAATAGTGCGTATGACCTATCGATTAAGGTGTTAACAGGTGGTTATATGTCAACCTATGAGATAGATGCGCAGGGAGAGATTGTCCTAAACAATACCGTTGTTTCAAACCTGGATATAACAACTGATAATACAGGAAATAAGACATACAAGTTTACCTTACATGATGATCTATTATGGAATAACGCAGAGCAGATTACAGCAAAGGACTATGTTGCATCGATTCTATGGTATTCTTCACCGCAGTGGGCCGAGGCGGGGGCATCCTCAAGCGGCTCTGATGCTCTTGTAGGATATACCGAATATAATGCAGGTGAGACAGATGTTTTTGCCGGAGTAAAATTAATAAGTGATCTTGAGTTTTCGGTTACGATTGCCGCTGAGGAGCTACCCTACTATTGGGAAACCCTACATGCATCGGCAGGCCCTATACATCTTAAAACATACATACAATCTGGTGATGTTGTTACTACCGATGAGGGGACAAGTTTTGTTTTTACAGAGGGTGATCTTCTGGAAAACTGCAACAGAATTGCTGCCGAAGAGCGCTACGCACCAACCGTTACCTGTGGACCTTATAGCTTTGTATCATTTGAAAATCAGACTGTAACAATGGAGTTAAATGAGCATTTTAAGGGTGATTTAAACGGTGATAAACCAACCCTACAATATGTAGTTCAACAGGCAATACCACTGGAAACCGATGCCGAGTGGGTTATAGCTGGGCAGGTAGATATAGTAGAGGGTATTGTTGAACACGAGAAGATTGAGGCCGTTAAAGCGGCCGAATCGGCACAATATCAAACCTACCTACGTTCCGGTTATGGCTACCTTGCGATGCTATGCGATGAAGGAGTCACCGCCGATGTAAATGTTCGTTGGGCTCTTGCCTCTCTTGTTGATCGTTCTGAGGTTGTAAACTATGTACTGGGTGGCTATGGTAGCACTGTAGATGCAGAGTATGGAATAGGCCAGTGGATGTATCAGGAGATGGCCGCCGATCTTCAGGAGGCCCTCATACCGATATCTTTTAATATAGATACAGCTAACGACTACCTTGATAAAACCGAATGGATTTATGAGGAGGATGGTTCAACACCATTTGATCGAACAAAGGCGACCGAGGATGGTAGCTATATGCGTTATAACGATGCAGGGGAGCCGCTTGTAGTTAACCATTTGGGGCAGGATGGCAATGTTTTAACCGATATTATTGAGATACAATATGCCGCTAATGCACCGCTTGCCGGATTGCAGTTTAACCTTGATAAGGGCGAATGGAGTGCTGTGCTTGCAAACTATTACGATGCAAATAAGCTACTTGGAGATGCACGTATTTACAACACATTCAACCTTGCTACAAACTTCTCGGCAGTTTTCGACAGATATTATACATGGCACTCTGATAACCTTGAAACTGCATTAAATAAAGCTAGGTTAAGTGATGAAACGCTAGATGAGCTTATTGTTGAGATGCGCTCTACCGACCCTAACTCCCCCGATGTATTTCTAGATGCATGGTTTGATTATCAGGTGAGGTTTAACGAGCTTATGCCACAGGTTCCGCTCTATTCCAATGAATATTACGACATCTCACATGTGAATGTAGATAATCTTAATACCTCTGCCTACGCAGGTTATGAAAATATAATATGCCAAATATCCAAAAGTGAAAAGTAGATTTATCTTAAAGGGTTGATGCTTTGCTTCGGTATATAGTTAAGCGAATATTGATATTGATTCCGGTAGTGTTTTTTGTATCGGTTTTAATATTTGGAATAGTAAAATCCATGCCCGGGGACCCTGTAAGCTTTATGCTTCCGTCTGATATATCTCCGGAGCAGTATGAGGCATCCTATGATGCAATGTATAGGAAGTTAGGGCTAGATAAGGATATTGTCACACAATATTTTGCGTGGATTTCCGGTATCTTCAACGGGGATTTTGGATACTCTAATACATTTAATAGGCCGGTTTCTCTTGTGATAGGAGAGCCGCTTATTAACACCCTTATTTTAAATTTGGGTGTTAATTTTTTGTACCTTTTAATAGCAATTCCGGTAGGTATTCGATGCGCTACAAAGCGAATGAGTTTTTTTGATAACGGGTGGCAGATTTTTTCGATGATTACGTATTCTATTCCATCCTTTTTTCTTGCTATTTTTTTAATATATGTCTTTGCTATTAATCTTGGCTGGCTACCGATGGGTGGTATGCCTAACACTGCGATGCTGGGTGGATGGGAACTTGTACTGGAATGGATTCGCACCCTTGCGCTACCGACTATTACCCTAACGATAGTTAGCCTTGCCGGTGCTGTAAGGTATGTACGCAATGCAATGATCGATGCGCTTAGCCAAGATTACATAAGGACTGCCCGTGCAAAGGGCCTATCGGAGAAGGTAGTAATATATTCACATGCTTTTAGAAATGCACTTATACCAGTTTCCTATATAGTTGTTGGGACATTATTTTCACTTTTTGCGGGCTCTGCAATTATTGAGAATGTGTTTGGTTATAACGGCATAGGTACGCTTATTGTTTCCGCTGTATTTAATAGGGACAACCAGCTTATTACAACACTTAATCTATTTTATGCTGTTATAAGCCTTGTCTCGGTTCTTGTCGCAGATATTATCTATGCAGCTGTAGACCCGCGCATAAAGTTAAACTGATAGGATAGCCTGATATGCCGCAGAATGATAGAGATAAAAAAACTAACAGGGTACAAACCTCTTTTTATGACAGTTTAAAGAGGTTTGTTAAGGGCATGGGTAATGTAGAAAATGCTAATATAGAGGAACTTATAAAAACACCTCTTCAAACTATACTCGAAAGGTTGATCAAAAACAAGCTTGCGGTTTTAGGTGCGGTGGGATTTGCCTTAATCTTTACTTTATGCTTTGTAGGGTCGGCAGTATTGCCGTTGAACGATAGCTATACCGAACTCACCCATGCAAATTTACGCCCCAGTACAAACTATCTTAGCTACCCCAAAGAACTTATAGATAAAAATATTGTTAAGATTTCCTCAGGAATATCTTTTAGTGCGGCGGTTACCGCTGATGGTGAATTTTTTATATGGGGTACTGAGCCTAACAAGGAGCAGGAGAACGTTTCAACCTACATATTTGATATACCGAATGAGGTTAAAACTGCAAATATAGTTGATGTTGCCTGTGGAGGAAACCATGTTTTTGCAATCGACGACGAAGATAACTACTATGCGTGGGGCTATAACGGTAATGGGCAGATAGACATACCGGATGATGTTGCGGCTATCTTCGCAGATCCGGATATAGAAATTGTTCAGATGGACGCATCATCACAGTGGACAGCCTTGCTGGGTAGTGACGGAGTAATTCACATTTGGGGGAGTACTCAGGCAAAAAACACTCTATTAATTTCGTCGAAAATCAACGGGAGGATAGTAAAGTTTGCCGCCGGTGATAATAATATTGCACTGCTACTTGATGATGGCACAGTAGAAATAATAGGGGATAGAGGAACCGAATTTGCAACCCTATTGCCAGCGGAACTGTCCGATGGCAGTGTAGAGATTGTGGATATAACCGCAACAAACAGAAACGTGCTTGCACTAGATAAAGATGGAGCGCTGTATAGTTGGGGAAGTAGCCAGGATATGTTAGATAGTACCCCTACTTTGCAGGGGGTTACAGCCATAGATGCCGGATATAGAAATTTTGTTGCAGCTACAGATACGGGGGAGCTTGTTGTATGGGGAGATGACTCCTTTAAACAGCTAAGCCCTCCCTCAAATCTAACAGAAATAAATACAATTTATGTAGATTACTTCCAGTTTTATGCTATAGACAACACCGGTGAATTGTTTGCATGGGGAAACGATGGGTATCTTTTCGGGACAGATCATTTTGGGCGTGATGTTTTCACAAGGATAATTCATGGAGGGCGCACCTCGCTAACGGTAGGTGCAGTCGCAGTAATAATTTCTACAATAATAGCCCTGTTTGTAGGTCTGGCATCCGGTTATTTCGGAGGCTGGATAGACCACACCTTAATGCGAGTAACCGATATTTTTTCAGCAATACCTTTTTTCCCTATTGCTATAACCTTGTCCTATGTAGTTGGGCATAGTCTTGAGCAAGAACAAAAAATCTATCTGATTATGATTATACTGGGGTTGCTAGGGTGGATGTCGCTTGCAAGGTTGATAAGAGCACAACTGCTTTTGGAGCGTGAAAAGGATTTTGTGCTAGCCGCTAAGGCACTTGGCATTAAAAATGACAAGATAATGTGGAGGCATATATTGCCCAACATCTTTAACCTTGTCATAGTTAATATAACACTTGGCTATGCTTCCTCGTTACTTTCAGAGGCTGCTCTATCTTTTATTGGATTTGGGGTTACAGAGCCGACACCATCATGGGGTAATATGCTAACATCGGCACAGGATATTGCGGCCATAGAGTTTTATTGGTGGCGCTGGCTGATACCTGCATTGTTTGTGATTTTTTCTGCCCTGAGCGTTAATATGTTGGGCGACGCCCTGCGTGAGGCTATGGATCCACGTAGTGCGGATTAATGGGGGATGAGATGAACATACTTGAAATAAAGGATCTACACACCTACTTTACTACAAAAAGGGGTTGTATAAAGGCTGTTAATGGTGTCACCCTGACTATTAAGGAGGGTGAAACATTAGGCGTTATAGGGGAATCCGGTAGCGGGAAAAGCCAGACTGCCATGAGCATACTAAAACTCTTTGAAAAAAATCAAAAGATACACAGTGGTGAAATTATATTTGATAATAAGGTAATTTCAAACCTTAGCGCTGCCCAGCTACGTAGTATAAGAGGCAACTCTATATCGATGATATTTCAGGAGCCGATGACAAGCCTAAACCCTGTTTTCACTATAGAGCGCCAGATAACAGAGACGCTCATGCTACATCAGGGATTGAATAAAAAACAGGCAAGAATCATAGCGATAGAGATGCTAAATTCTGTTAAGATACCGGATGCGCAGGGGATGATCAGGCGTTACCCGCATGAGCTTTCAGGCGGTATGCGCCAAAGGGTAATGATTGCGATAGCCCTTGCGTGTAAGCCTAAACTGTTAATCGCAGATGAGCCGACAACAGCGCTTGATGTAACAATACAGGCGCAGATTCTAAGGTTGCTAGATCAGCTTAAACAGAATAGCGGAACAGCGATAATGTTTATAACCCATGATCTGGGTGTGATAAGGCAGGTCGCGGATACGGTTGCCGTTTTATACTGCGGCCAGGTAGTAGAGCTTGCCCCTGTGGCATATATCTTTGATAAAGAAGCTAGGTTTTCACATCCCTATACAAGGGCGCTACTAAACAGTATGCCATCACAAAGCCATGCTGTAGGGGGGCGGCTAGAGGTTATACAGGGGAATGTACCACATCCACATGATCTTCCTGCCGGCTGTAAGTTTGCACCACGTTGTAGGTATTCTTCACAGCAATGCATAGATAACGAACCACAACTGGTACCGGTCAGTACACACCAGTCGGTACGATGCTTCAACCCAGAAAGTTCGAGGTGTGCCAATGGCTGATAAAAAGGTGCTAATAAGCTTAAAAAATATAAAAAAACACTTTCCTCTAAAAAGAAGTTTCGATTTTTTTTGTGGGAGAAAGCAGGTTAAGGCGGTAGACGGTGTTACATTAGACATTTATGAGAATGAAACACTTGGGCTTGTAGGGGAATCGGGTTGTGGCAAATCGACGCTAGGTAGAGTAATACTTAATCTTTACAAGCAAACTTCGGGATACGTTCTTTATGATGATAAGAACCTATCGGAACTACCGAAAGAGGAGATGCGTAGGTTGCGCCGTGAACTACAGATAGTATTTCAGGATCCCTATTCTTCTCTAAACCCACGCCTTACCGTTTGGCAACTTATGTCAGAGCCGTTAATTGCACATGGTATATACAAAAAAAATGATATTAGGTTAGAGGAATACGTTCTATCGGTAATGGAAGGTTGTGGCCTACAGCGCCACATGTTGCATCGGTATCCACACCAGTTTTCAGGTGGGCAGCGCCAACGGCTTGTAATAGCACGTGCCCTTACCTTAACGCCGAGATTTGTCGTCTGTGATGAATCGGTGTCTACACTAGATGTATCTATTCAATCTCAGATACTAAACTTGTTACTTGATTTAAAAGAAAAAAATAAACTTACCTACCTTTTTATATCACACGATTTAGCTGTAGTTCGCTTCATTGCCGATCGTATTGCCGTTATGTACCTAGGTAATATTGTGGAGCTTTGTGATGCCGAGAGGCTATTTGAAAACCCTCTACACCCCTATACAAAAGCTCTGTTAGCGGCAATACCCGGCATTGATGATGTGCGGCTGCAGGATGCAGAGTTGTTGCAGGGCGATGTACCGAGTCCGATAGACCCACCACAAGGGTGTAAATTTCATCCGAGATGTACCTTTGCGAGTGATAGATGTAGCATAGACATACCGCTGTTGAGTGAGATGCAAAGGGGGCATTTTGTGGCCTGCCATAAGCCGCTTGTTAGCAAGGAGGAATAGGTGTTTTTTTTAAAAAAGTTTAAGGATAAAAGCAATCATGAACTAGAGGAGCATTACGAAAAGATTGAGTTGGAGAAAGGGGACTTGACGGCAATGTTGATAGCCGCTCTAATAACCTTTTTACCTATTGTAATAGTTATTTCGCTTATGTATGTTGGGGTAGTATTTTTGTTCATAAGATAGAAAAGGAGAGAGATGAAGTTTTCCCAGATAGAATATAAAAGGCCAGATTTTGAAGAACTGTTTGTACGGCTTGATGATATTATTGCAGAGCTTACGCTTGCAAAAAGCGCGAAAGAACAGCTTGTAGCTTTTGACAGTTTTTGTGATGTGACTAAGGAGTATAATACGCAACATGCAGTTGCTCGTATACGTAATTTTTTGGATACAAACGATGAGTTCTATAAAAAAGAGCATGAGATCATCTCAAAAAACAACCCTATACTAAGCTCTAAATACCAGCTGTTAAGGTATGCCATAAACAAAAGTTATTATAAAGAGGAGTTGTACGAGCTAATAGGGTATACAACACGGTTGAATCATGAACTTGCAACAAAATCTTTCTCAAAAGAGATAGTGGATGATATACGCTTAGAGAGTAAGCTAGTGCTGGAATACATAGATATCATTTCTAAGCTATCGGTAAAATTTGATGGCAAGGTAATGCCGCTAAACCTACTTGTGCCCTATAAAGAGCATCCGGATAGGGAGGTGCGCAAGAAAGCATTTGTTGCCGAGGGGGAGTGTTACAATACAGTTAAGCAGAGCCTTGATGATATTTTTGATAGGCTGGTAAAATGCCGGGATACACAGGCAAAAAAGCTGGGGTTTGATAACTATATAGAGCTTGGCTATGCACACATGAGGCGCAACTGCTACAACAGTAGTGATGTTAAGGTGTTTAGGCAGCAGGTTTTAGAGGATCTAGTTCCGTTAGTAGAGAAGATAAAAAAGAGTAGGTGCAAACGCCTGGGCCTAAAAGAAATTAAACTTTATGATCTACAGCTTTCTTTTAAGGAGGGCTCACCCAAACCTCAGATAACAGCAGACGAAATTATAAAGGCTGCAGTAAAGATGTATAGCGAAATGTCGGATCAGACGGCAGAGTTTATTAGGCTAATGGTGGATAATGAGCTGTATGATATCTACCCTAAAGTTGGCAAAGCTCCGGGTGGTTTTTGTTCCTATATTGCAAACTACAACTACCCGTTTATATTTGCTAACTTTAACAAAACATCTTCTGATGTTAATGTGTTTACCCATGAGTCTGGGCATGCATTTGCAAGGTTTTTAAACAGGGATAAAATTAGCCAAAACTATACAAACAACACCATGGATATTTCCGAAACACATTCTATGGCGATGGAATTTTTAGCAACTCCGTGGTATCCGCTGTTTTTCAAGGGTGAAACCAAAAAGTATGAGCTTGCACATGCCGAAGATGCATTGATGCTTATATCGTATTCCTGCCAGGTAGATGAATTTCAGGAGCAGATATACCAAAACCCAGGCCTTACCCCAAAACAAAGGGACGAAAAATGGCTTGAGATAGAGAGCCGGTACCGCCCCAACATCTATGCGGATGATATACCGTTTTACTCTAACGGTGCCGGCTGGCAGCGCCAAACCCATATATATAAAACACCTTTTTATTATATTGATTATGGGATTGCCCAGGTGATGGCACTACAGTTTTTTGAAAAACACATAGAGGATTCAGATGCCGCCCTTAAAAAATATATGGATTTTGTTGGCTACGGGAACAGCAAAACATTTGTAGATTTAGTAAAAGCCGTTGGGTTAACCTCCCCCCTTAACGCAGGAACAGTAAAACCGATAGTCGATTCGATTTATGAGTGGATGTCTGCACTTCGTCTATAAGTTTGCACTATTTATCTGTGTGTGTTATAATGTAAAGGAGTATATAACTATTAGTAAAGTTGTTATGAAGGATGCTTATAATAAAATAATAGAATATGAACTGCTTTTTACAGAGCTTGCCTCTAAACAATTTTCTGAAAAAGAAGATATTACGAGAGGAACTGTTAAGGAAGCTCTGGTGTTGCGTGGGAAAAAAATTCGTAAGGTTATAGCAGATACAAATATACTAATAGATGAGCATATAACTCCACTACTAACGAACCCAGAATCTTTAAGCCCAGAACAGGCGGTTGAACTGAAAGAGTTTGCAGAGAAACTCTCAGGATACAAAGAAAGCATCGACACCGGGCTTGCCTATGATATTAGGACTGCACTTGCTAAATATGCTAAGGCGGTTAATAACGATGAGCTTTATATTAATAGCATGTTTTTTAAAGGGCTTGCACTTTTCTATCTTGAAACACATATGTTTAAGGAAGAGATGTCGCAGTGTTACGATAGTGTCATAGAATTTAGCGATAGATATGAGCAGTTTAATAAAGAGACACGCAATCTTATTGCGAGAGCGTACGGGAACTCATATATAAGCGTACCGGATCTAGATATTAAAGAGACATATCGTAGATATGATAGGGCATACGATTTTTGGACAACAAGAGCAAGTAAGGTTGATCCGGGCGAAAATTGGAATGTTTTCTATCAAAACCTAAACGAGAATATCTGCTCCACTACAATTACAGCCTTGCGATCTGATAGAAATTTAGGTGTAAGTGAGGACATGAGAAAGCGCCTGTTAGAGGCTGCTACAAAGCTTTATGAAACCGACTCAAAGGATAAACAGCTACAGACCAACGATTATACAACGTCGCAGGTTAAACATTATTATTACTATTATGCCGCTAGATATTATAATGGGTTAATCGACTCAAAGCAGCTTCTTGACCTATTATATAGCATATATAAACAGGCCGACAATGATTATAATTATGACGACCTATATAAAAAGTTGCATGTTGCCGGTTTATATCTGTACTACCTCCACCATGCACAGGTTGAAGATTTTACCAAGGATGATAAGATATTCATAACCAAGGAAATTGAAGCAGATGTCTTTAACTATGTAATGAGCATACCTGATAACATGTCTCGCTCATATGTTACTACAATGCTTACGCACTTTGCCATAGGCAGCCACCATGTTTTTGATGACATGGCATATCTAAAACTACTACTCTCCCTAACTGTTTTTAGACACGCTCCTACCTATGTGCACTCTGTAATGGTTTCTAAAATATCCTATGCGATTACGGAGTATTTAATAAAATATCATCCCGAAAGCTTTGTCGGGTTACCTGGTTTTGCTAATACTGAGGATGTGAAAAAACAAGCTGCGCAGATACTATTATTTGTGTGGTATGCAGGCTTAGTTCATGATATTGGAAAAATTGTTTATTCGCATATGGTTTCCTTTTATGTTAGAAAGCTTAATGATAAAGAATTTGAGATGATACAACAACACGCCTTAAAGGCAAAAGGATTTATCAAGGCTTCCCCTAACATAGAGGTGGATGCTATGGTTTATGATACAGTTGAAAATGTTACCTCGATAAGCTTTGGTGATAATCATGGTCTTTTTTCCTGCTTTTCTGATGTTGCCATGGGGCATCATAAAAGCTATGATGGGACATTTGGCTATCCCAAAGATTTTAATAATCTTGAGTCACCGGTGAAGCCTATTATAGACATAATATCTATTGCTGATTCTATCGATGCCGCAACAGATACTATCGGGCGTAGCTATGCACACGAAAAAAACCTTATCGATATGAAGGAGGACCTTCTATCACAGATCAATACGCGATACTGCCCCATTACAACCCAACTTATTTTTAATGAACCAAGGTTGTACAATGCAATAGATAAGATAATATCAAAAGATAGGTTTGACCTTTACTTTTCTTGCTTTTCGTTAAACGATTTTTCAAAACTATGATACCGCCTACGGCAAACCTGTTTAAAGATTAGCTATACATTCCACAGCTCAAGTATTATAGAGGTGTGCAACAACTTGATAAAGTAGATGCATATTTTTAAATACATAATTGTAAGTTATATCAATCGTAAAATGTTAAATATAATTAACGGATAGGAGGGGTATGGCACAGGTATTAAAAACATCCAAAAAGAATAGGATACTTCAATCGGCAAAGGATAATTTTGTTGCGAAAGGAATAAAAGATACCTCATTGCGCTGTATTGCGAGGGATGCAGGGATGACTGTAGGCAATTTATATCGCTATTTCAACTCTAAGAACGACATTGTAGATGCTGTGATAGGCCCGGTAGTAGAGGAGTTGGGCGATTTTGCAAAGATAAGAAATGACACGGGTTATTTTCTTGCAACTGTTAATGATATGGTTAACAATGATCAGTATCTTAAAGAGGTGATGACTATAACTGCCGATAATATTGTCATGACACATAAGAACTATCGCCAAGAAATGCTGATACTTGTAAGTGACGAAGATACTAATAAACAATATATCGATTGGCTTTGGAAACTCATGTATCATATTATGAAGGAATCGAATTTAACTGGTTTAAAAACAGAATTTCAATATGAAATGGTATCAAGCATGGTATCCAAAGCGGTGTTCCACGGCCTGCATGAGGGGATAAAAATTATGTGCACTACCGATGCCTCTATAGAGGAGTATCGTACTGTACTGCGTGGCTATATGATTAGCTCATTCGGAAAGATAGTTAGGTTGTAAAACCTGTTTACAAGGATTATTTTCCTCTAGCATTAAACTTAAAATGAAAAGGTAGACCATGAGAAAAATTTTATCAATTTTTATATTATTAGTTGCAATACTTACTAACCTACAAACCGTAACTGCCGATGTAATATGGGAGCCGGAAGACGATTTTTTAAATGCAAATCTGGATGAAAGTGTATATATTGATTGTACATACATTGCCGGTGGGGCGCAGGGTGTTACGAAGATATACAAATCACCACAGGATGGTAGGGTAGTGTCGGAGGTTCAAAACGGCGACGAGATATACGTTGGATGGGGTTGGGACGACTGGCTATTTACCGATGCCGGTTGGCTTCATAGCGATGATGTTTCGCTTGCCTACGATAGCACACAGTTTTTTGATGAACACGAGACTATAGAGTATACCGCAGAGGGAACTTCTCTGCCGTCACTTCAGCTATATAGTTACCCTAACAGCGGGGATAGCTATGAGCTTATTGAGGATGAGGACTATCTACTAATAGGCGATGCATTTAGCGCCCTTTATACCGATGAAAACGGCCTACAGTGGGCCTATATAAACTATTATATGCAGCACGAGGGATGGGTTTGCCTAGCCGACCCTACAAACAGTACCTTAAACAGTGGAGTAGTTGCCACACCGCCGAGCCTATCTCAGCAAAGGGGAAGCGATGCTGTTGTCGAAAGCGCGGATAACACTCTTTTACTGCTTGCAAGTGGCCTTGTCGTAGCGGTTATAGCTATTACGGCAATTCTGCTGTTAAAAAAGAAAAAGGTAAAATAGTATGGCGGTGTTAAGCTTTTCACACTTTATGGTGGACTTAGCCTGTGCCTATCTTGTCGCTACCGTAGCCGAAACAAACATTACGGTAGCCTTAGTGATATATAATTTTTGTGCATTTGCAATGCAGATGCCGCTTGGAATAATAATTGAAAACCGATTTTCACCAAATAAAACGGCGGCGGCCGGAATTGCTTTGGTGTTGGCGGCTTGGTTTTTTATAAACAATCCGATAGCCGCCTTTGCTATAGCAGGTATGGGGAATGCACTATTTCACCTTGGTGGTGGAATTTCGGTAATGAATAAAAGCGATAAAGTCTCACCCCTTGGCGTATTTATTGCACCGGGAGCACTGGGTATCTTTCTCGGTGCGTTTTTATCGTCGCAATGGCGACTACCGATATATGCGGTGTTATGCCTGCTTGCCGTGATAATCTTTACGAAAAAGGATGTAAAACACAATACAACACAAACTACATTGACTAATGGACAAAAATATCCGGCTGTCTTATTCTTGTTTTTGGTCGTAGTGTTTAGAGGCTTTTTAGGAGTAGTGGCAACCTTTGAGTGGAAACCGCAGTATGCCATAGCCTTTGTGGTTGTTGTAGTGTTAGGAAAGGCTATAGGCGGGATAGCGGCGGATAGATATGGGGCAAGGAAGGTGGGTGTTATAAGTCTCGTGGTATCAGCCATATGCTTTTTAATGCCGCAGAATCCGATAATGGGGCTTTTAGGTGTGCTTGCCTTTCAGGCTACCATGCCACTTACCTTATGGGCGGTAACAAAAATAATCTCAAAGGGATTTGGGTTTGGGCTGTTAACATTTGCACTGTTTTTGGGTAGCATACCTACATTTTTAGATATTAGCTTTTCGTTGCCCCTGCCGTTATTGTCACTAATCTCTTTGGTTTTCCTTTATATCGGGCTTAAAAAAGGAGTGCCGTCATGATATTTGTTTCGCTAGTAGTTTCGTTATTAATGACATTGGTCATAGAAACACCTATTGCCCGCCTTCAAAAGATACCTTTGAGGCGGGCAATAGCAGTAAATGTTCTAACAAACCCTTCGGCGGTGATTCTATACCACTGGGCTGTTTTTTTAAACCTGAATCTTTTTGCTGTCGTTATAATACTGGAACTATTGGTAGTGATAACCGAGGGACAGTTATATAAGGGCTATCATAGGCACCCATGGCGCTTTTCCATCGCTGTTAATACACTATCATTTGCAATGGGCTTGCTGCTATAGCGGTTTAATACTCTTTAACCGGTATGTTAAGCATGTTTGCAAGGGCCTGTAGTTCACATGATATATCGCCGTAGGCAACAACAAAGTGTGGCTCCCAGCCATCCTTTATACTACCTGTAACAACATCTTTTGAGGCGTTATCGGTCTTAACAACGATAGAGGTTCCCTCAAACTGTTTTTCCTTTTCTAGAATACTACCGGTTGAGATAAAGAATCTAAACTCACCATTTGCATCCTTACCGATTCTGAATATTGTCGCACTATCGGACGGCTTACATCCAAAATCCATAACCGGGCCAAGGCGCCTGTTTGGGTGTACGCCTATATTGGCCTTGCTCGCATTGGCAAGAGAGCAGCTGGCCATGCCACAGTGCCAGAAGGTTACGGTGTTATCACCCTCGTCAAGAGATACGGGGTCGCCAAAGAAGGATGGGCTACCGGTAAACTTCGTTGCGATATACATCGATATAGCACCAAAGGTGTCTGATTCACAGCTAGAGGAAACACCGAGATCGTTTAAAAGCGATAGCACGGCACATACCGGTGTACCATATGATACAAAGAAATCCGGCCAACAACGTGATGCCACCGCAGATATATTATTCTCGGTTACATACTCCTTGTAGGCCTTAAACAGCCTTGCGAAATCTTTCATGTTCTTTTCGGCTATCTCATCATAGCCACAACATTTAGATTCGAATATATCCATATACTCTTTGCAATCTTCATCGCTAAAGGTTTTAGCCTTATCGATAAGCTCTCTCGCCTCTATCGATTCGAGTGTGGCACCAAATGTCTTGGATATCTCTACATCAAGTGCACGTCCAAAGCCAAATCCCTGTGGTGTCATACCTATTGCGGCAATCTTCATCGATGTTAGATCATGCTTAACCTTTGCCGCTTTTATAGTTGCATCAATCTTGTTTATAACTTCATCTTCGTCCGGTGCGCCAAAAATATACTCAAAGTTACAATCCCTAAAATGCATAAGCGCATTTGCTGCGGAGTAGGCACCGGTTAGCGAGTTAAGCCTTAAACGCCCTCCGTCGATTACCGGCTCACGCAGTGTCCACAGCAATACCGGACAGTCGAACTTCTTTAAAACCTCGGTAATGTATGCAGCGTTAGCAAATGTTATATTCTGTACAATAGCAAGTTTTGGGTTTATGCTGTCTAAGAATGTGTTTAGCTTATCGATAGACAGTAGCATTTCATCCGGAAATACTGCATCATCGGTACATCCTTTTATTGTAGCTATCGATTTTTCAAATTCCTTTTGTGCGCTTTCAAGGTGAAATGTAGGCACTCCTATCGGGATATATGCCACCTGAAAATTGCTCATGAGATAATTCCTTTCAATTTATATTAACAACTTTGCCGGACAATCCGACTAAAAAAACAATGTGATGCCTGCAACCAAAAGCAGGATATAGGTTAGCTTCATAAACAGCTCTTGGCTCATCTTATGATAGAGCTTTGTGCCGATGAACATTCCGGTAAATAGAAACGGTAAGCCGATCAAGAACCACACAAAAAGCTCGGGGTTCCATACATCCCCCTGCAAAAGTTCCTGACCGAGTACTACCGAGTTTGTAAATATCCATACGGTTGATATGGTTGCCCTAAAGCTGACCTTATCGGATACCTTTTTTGAGAGATAGCCGATAAGCAGTGGCCCGCCCGAGACAAATATTCCGTGAACAAGGCCGGAGCTTATCAGTAGTAGGCCGGAGGTTATGGGGTTGGGTGGCTTTTGTGTTTCAGATTTTTTTCTGCTAAAAAACAAACCCTTTACAGCAAGAGCAATTACAAATATCCCTAGCATTACCTCAAGCGGATAGGTATCGGTAAAAAAGCCTTTTACAAAAAAACCGGTTAGCAGGCCTATTGTCATAACCAGTATTATCTTTCGAAGCTCTTTCCAGTTCACATGTTTGCGGTTGCCTACAAACACATAAATTCCGGAAAATAATGTGAGAAAGTTTAATACCGGTTTAGCTGTGCCATAACCTACCAACATTAAGCCAAAAGGCATTGCGAGGATAGTCCCCGCAAAGCCTGTTATTCCTTGGAATATATTAGCTAAAGCGATTACGAACATGAAAACGATATGTTCAACCATTAAAAAATTTCCTTTGCATTGGTGCGATATGCCGGATAGGGTATATTATAAGCCGTATTTTGTTGTTACCTCGGCAAAAAGCACGGCATATTTTGAGTTTTTCTTATAGAATACCGGTGGGCAACCTATCGGTGCTGCTACGGTGTATTCACCCTTCGTGTATTCCTTGCCGGTAAAGAGATGAATCCATGTCTCGTCCGGCAGATAAACAGTCCATTCGGTGCAATCGGACTTATGAACCGGTGCAACCAGTAGCTCGCTACCAAACATATACTGGTACTGCTCGTCATAGCAACGCTCATCATCTGGGTAATGCACAAACATCGGGCGCTGTAGGGCATGGCCTGTTTCGGCGTTTTCTTTACCCAGTGCTTTTGTATAGGGGCTTATCATGGTGAAAACATCAACCATTCGTGCAAGCTTTACCATGCAGTCGTTGTCGTTATAGTACTGGAAACAGCTATCCGGACGGTTACCCTCGTGTGATCTCATTACCGGTGTGAACGCAGCCATCTCTGCCCAACGTAAAAACGTTTCTTTTGTTCTTACATTGTCATATAGTGAAGTGAAGCCACCTATATCGCTGTGGGAGAATCCGTTGCCTGTCATACCGGCAGAAAGTGCACCGGGAATAGTTGTGGCAAGGCCATCATGTAATGTCATATCTACCGATTGATCACCTGCCCACAGTAGGGGGCAATATTTTTGTGTGCCTGTACCACCGGCACGCATAAAGTATAGAAGATTACCCCAACCGTCTGTATCGGAAACGGCATCATAGTTACACTGTGCCCAGCGAACCGGCCATTTGTTATGCTCTATAAGTGGGGATTCGCCGTTAAAAAGCTTAATATCATCGGTGGGTAGGTATTCACCAAAATCTGCCATCCAGCCATCTATGCCGATGTTAATAGTGTGCTTAATAATAACCTCATCCTTAAACCATCTGTAGGCATCAGGGTTTGTTAGGTCTACTACACCACAGTAAAACTCGCCGAAGTCTACAAGGTAATCAGAGCCATCATTCTTAGTTGCAAAATAACCCTTTTCATAACACTCCTTATAGAGTGAACCATCCTCTACTAGGTATGGGTTAAGGTATCCTAAATATTTAACACCCTTTGCATGTAGCTCCTCTATAAGCTTGGGTAGTTCGGGGTACATCTCGTTATGGTATACCCAGTCCCACTGAAGCCTCTTGCCGAAGGATGTTACACGTTTACCGCACCAATCCTGGCACCACACTCCGGACACCTTAATGCCGGCATTAAGCGATCTATCGAGTAGGCGGTTCATCCGCTCGGTTCCACCCTGTAAACCTAAAATCATCCCCTCGTATACCCACTCAGGCAGCTGAGGTTGGCGCCCAAACAGTGCGGTTACCTTTTCGTACATATTAAGGTAGTCGGTAGCGGCTTCTATACGTATGCTAGCCGGCACCTCCCAAACCTCAATCTCGGTGAAACTATCGTTCTTAAAATTAAATACCGAGTAGGCGGTTGAATCCAGATGTAGGAAATACATGTTTGATGATACATAGGTTGGCTGTGGGTAGTTGGTGTGGTAGTAATCACCACCTGCCATACCGTCAATATCGGAACGCCAGGTTACATAGGTGCTCTTATCACGCCCTACACCCGGCTCCGATGTAAATACAGGAAAATCTCTGCCTTTTAGGTTAAGATAGGACATCTGCTCACCAAGCCCGAACAGCTTTTCGTCTTTTTGTGAGCTTGTCCTAAACCAAAACCTGTTTATCTTCTCACAGCATTTTTCAAATTTAACGGTAACTACATCGCCATCAAGAATAAATTCTGCCTTAATTTTATCTTCAAAATTAACAAAGCATCCTTTATCAGTTTCTTTTATTTCCTTTGCCTCTAGGGGGATTCTTGATATAACATGATCATCAATCTTAAAGTTGCCACGGTACATCAATATGTCTTCGCATCCATTTCCGGAATAAACAAACGGGTTGTCCTGTGTATGCTCAATGATTAAAACGTTATTATTATAAAGTGAAAATTCATTACCCGAAATATTAAGTTTCATAATATTACTCCGATACTATATCATTAATCCACGAATTAGCTTTACAAGGTCGTCATATCCGCCAAGGAAGGTAGAGATAGTGTTCTTAAACCCACCGTAATTTACGAAATCCTCCGGCTTTAGTGCATTAACATCAAAGGATTTTTTAAACTCCTCAAACCTGTTTAGCTCGTCCATCCACTCTGCCGGTACCGGTTCATCAATTCTGCTTACAACAGGCATGTCGCAGCTATCGTTTAATATCTTGTGCCAAGAGTAGTTGATTGTCTGGCAAAGGTTACCACCCACAATCTCCGACCAGTGGTATACGTTTCTATTTGCTGCACTTAATAGGCGGGTAGTATAGCCCTTCTCGTTGTAGATACGGTATGCCTCTTTAATAACGGCAACACCTGCCCACTCAGCCGCTTCCGGCTTAATTGCAAGGTTGTTTGCGGTGCAGCTTGCCTTTAGCCAGTCATCGGTACGGCCTATCATAAGGGTGCATACCGGTGCCATCTTGCTACAATCAAGCCCCTCTGCCTTACGGCGTGCAAGACCGCGCTCTACCGCCTCGGCAACGGCAACTGCCTGTGCAACCGTAAAAGATACTGTCGCATTTATGCTGCAGCCCCTGTAAGTTGCCTCTTCCATAGCCTCGATACCTGCCTGTGATGCCGGCATCTTAACCTGCATGTTTTCACCGAGTGAGTGGATTTTCATCGCCTGCTCAAGCATCTTATCCTTGCTACGGTAGTATTTTGCATTAACCTGTACCGATAGGTAGCCCTTTTTAGCATTGTACTTCTCATATACCGGAAGTAACTTTTTACTGCGATCCTCGCCAACCTTATATAGTAGCATCCATGTTATTTCATCCTCGGTTGCACCGGGGTTTTCTTTTATAAAGTTAATGATAGTCGGCTTCCAGAATTCAAGCTCGTTCTTAATTACCGCACCCACAATTATCGGGTTGCTTGTTGCGCCTGTTATCCCTCTTTCGAGGCCATAGTTAAGCTCCTCCTCGCCGCAGGAGTCTATCCATATGTCTGTATCGGGGAACTTTGCCGTTGTCTCATGTAGTACACCTTTATACTCGCTCATAATATTCACCCTCTCTTTTAAATTATTCTTTAGCTGTGCCGTCCCATGCATCACGAAAAACCCCAAGGCCATAGGTTGTAAACGGATGCTCGAAAGACTCTTGGTATACCTGCAGGCCACAGGTTACGATATCGGCACCTGCTGCCGCAAACTCACCAAGTTGCTTACCGTTTCTTACTGCTGCAACAATAATTTCGGTCTCGTAGCCATAGTTATTATAAAGGTCGATAATATCAAATATGTAATCACCGGAATCACCGCTGTTCTCCTTCCAACCGATAAAGGGAGAAACAAACTTTGCGCCAAGCTTTGCAACCGGTATTGCCTGTGATGAGCTAAATACAAGTGTAACATTAGTGCGTATGCCCATCTGCTCCAACTTTTTGGCGGCTATAAGGCCTTGCTCACAGCAGGGGATTTTTATTACATAGTTTTTGCTGTAGGAGGATACCTCTTTGGCTGCCTCGATCATGTCTTCCCATTTTTCAAGGTGGGGATTGATTTCAAAGGAGATAGGGAAGTCCTTACCCTCAAGATCAGCCTCCTTTAGCCATGCTGCAATATCTTTTACACACTGCATAAAAGGTTTGCCACTTAGCTTAATGTGCTTTGGGTTAGTTGTTACGCCATCAATGCAATAATTCTCATAAGCAAACTTTATCTCGTCGAGCTTTGCACTGTCTAAAAAATATTTCATAGTAATCTTCTCCTGATAATTTATTAAAATAGTGTTTCCTCAAGAGCCTCAAGCTCCTTAGATGCGTTCTTTAAAAATTCCTTGCGCCAATCCTCTAGGTTGTCGGTAAAGTTAGTGTTTAAAAACTTATCTGTCATTGCAATACCAAGCTCGGGTGCTATCATCCAGCCACCCATTGTAATGATATTGGCGTTGTTAATGGCGCGGCACTTCTCCGCTGTATAAACACTCTCACAGGCAACGGCATGTACACCTTTATACTTGTTAGCCACTACAGCCATGCCGGCACCGGTTCCGCAGATTAATATAGCCTTATCGCTCTCACCCTTTTGTACCTTGCGTGCAGCTATAGGTGCAACCTTAAAGTAGGGCATTGGCTCATCCATGCTTTGGGTTCCGCAATCGTCTACCTCATAGCCTAAGGACAATAAATATTCCTTAATGGCCTCTTTAAGAGGAAAGCCGGATTTATCTGATGCGATTATTATCTTGCTCATTTTAACATCTCCTTACTTCTTGTTTGCAATGGCTTCCTTTGCGGCGGCCACTATATCTACAGCCTTTAGATTGTATTTTTCTTTTAGGAACTCGGAGTTGCCTACCTCACCGAAATGATCGGCTACACCTACACGTTTTAGCGGTGTCGGGCAGTTTTCGGATAGGCACTCTGCAACTGCGCTTCCAAGGCCGTTAAGTATAGAGTGGTTCTCGGCAGTAACAACTGCTCCGGTCTTTTTTGCGCTGTTTAGCACTATCTCGCTATCGAAAGGCTTAATGGTGTGCAGATTAATTACATCTGCCTTTATGCCCTCGTTTGCAAGCTGCTCGGCCGCTACAAGCGCCTCGGCGGTCATAATACCACTTGCAACTATCGTAACATCGTTGCCCTCTTTAAGCATTATACCTTTACCTAAGGTAAACTCACAGCCTTCATCAAAAATCTTTGTGGCTGCACGCCTAAACAATCTAATGTAAACAGGGCCATCGTGTGCAACTATCTGCGGGAAAGCTGCATGTAGCTGTGCACTGTCGGTAGGCTCAACTATCGTCATGCCGGGGATGTTTCGCATTATAGCAACGTCTTCCATGCTCATATGAGTTCCGCCATTAAGCTCGGCCGTAACACCGGGGTCGGAGCCAATTATCTTAACATTAAGCCCTGCATAGGCAACCGAAAGGGTTAGCTGGTCGCAACAACGGCGGGTAGAAAATGCGGTAAAGCTGTGTGTGAAGGGGATCTTACCCATTGCGTTCATTCCGGCCGCAACGCCTATCATATTAGCCTCGGCAACGCCTATATCCACGGTGCGCTCCGGAAACTCTTTTGCAAATCGGGTGCTGCCGGAGGCTATCATCAGGTCGGCCTCTAACATTACTATCCGCTCATCCTTGCGTGCTGCCTCTAAAAGCTCATCAACATAGAATTCTCTTAGCCATCTGTTTTCCAGTTCCATTTATACTTCCTCCTCCTCAAGATCCTTTACTGCTTTTTTCCACATCTCCTCGGTAATAGGCATATTGTGAGAAGAAATCATATTTTCACTAAAATATGCACCTTTGCCCTTTATTGTATCAAGAATAATCATTGAGGGGCAACCGCTTATCTTTTTTGCATTGTCTATGGCGTGGCTGATAGCATTCACATCATGGCCGTCAACACACTGTACATGCCATCCAAATGATTCCCATTTTTTATCAAGTGGGTGTAGGCCGTTTACCTGCTGTATCGTTCCGTCTATCTGCATCTTGTTATAATCGGTAAATGCGATAACATTGTCCAGATTTTTGTTGCCGGCAAGCATCGCAGCCTCCCAAATCTGGCCCTCTTGGCTCTCTCCATCTCCTATGACGGTGTAGAAGTATGCCGGGTTTTTATCCATCTTTCCGGCTATTGCCATGCCTATAGCAGCCGAAAAGCCTTGGCCAAGGCTGCCGGTTGTCATATCTATACCGGGAGTTTTTTTCATATCACAATGGCTAGGTAGGTTTGTGTTTGGGCGGTTAAGGGTATCTAGCCACTCCACCCCAAAATATCCTTTAAGCGCAAGTGTCGAGTAAAGGGCTGGGCCACCATGCCCTTTAGAAAGTATAAAACGGTCACGATCCGGTTTTTTGGGGTCGGATGAATCGATATTCATCACATCAAAATACAGTACCGAGAGCACCTCGCATATCGAGAGACAGCCACCGATATGTCCTACACCAAGTTTACCTATACATTCGATTGTCTTTTTGCGTATCTCGTTTGCCTTTTTGTTTAGCATTGCTACCTTTTTCGCAGTCAAAAGATTTACCTCCTATATTATAATATTGAGTTAAGTAGATTCTCTACCGTTTGCTGGTTCATGGTTGCCGGTGTAAGCTGTATTATTGCAGCGGACAGGCCGACTTCTGCTATGTGTGGGATATCCTCCTGCTTTACACCTATCTGGGAAAGCCTTGTCGGGATTTCCATCTTTTCCATTAGCTTCTCTATATAGTCTGCAAATGCTTTTATATCTGCAAAACCTAGGTATTTTGCTAGCTTTGTTACCTTTTCCTCTGCCTGCTCTGCACTTACCCTGATAAATGCCGGTAGTGTTATG
>CAYJOX010000004.1:11667-23849 GCA_964371915.1 uncultured Oscillospiraceae bacterium | reverse complement strand
TTCTTAGCATCTGCTGGTGTATCTGCGTTTGTACGGATCTTTAGCTGGCGGAACTCATCGGCCCATGCCATTAGCCTACCAAAATCGCCGCCTATCTCTGCATCCTTAGTGGCAATCTTATCGCCGTAAACGTTACCTGTAGTACCGTTGATAGAGATGTATTCGCCACCCTTAACCTTAAGGCCGCCTACCTCGAAGTAGCCCTCGGCCTCGTTGATGTTAAGCTCGCCACAGCCGGCTACACAGCAGGTACCCATGCCACGTGCAACAACTGCCGCATGGCTTGTCATACCGCCACGTGCTGTAAGAATACCCTGAGAAACGTGCATACCCTCGATATCCTCTGGGCTTGTCTCAAGACGAACAAGAATAACCGGTGTACCGTCAGCAGATGTCTTAATAGCCTCTTCTGCGTTAAATACAACAACGCCACAACCAGCACCGGGTGATGCTGCAAGACCTGTTGCAATTACCTTAGCTGCCTTTAGTGCAGCCTCGTCAAACTGTGGGTGAAGTAGTGCATCAAGCTGTTTTGGGTCTATCATCATAACAGCCTGTTTCTCTGTAATATGTCCCTCGTCCACAAGGTCGCAGGCAATCTTTAGTGCAGCAGCAGCTGTACGCTTACCGTTACGTGTCTGTAGCATGTAAAGTGTACCCTTTTCGATGGTAAACTCCATATCCTGCATATCGTGGTAGTGGTTCTCAAGCTTATCAACAATATCGGTAAACTGGTTGTAAACGTCTGCGTTGATCTCCTTTAGCTGGTCGATTGTGTTGGGGGTTCTGATACCTGCAACAACGTCCTCGCCCTGTGCGTTCATTAGGAACTCACCGTAAAGCTTCTTTTCACCGTTAGAGGGGTTACGGGAGAATGCAACACCTGTACCGCTATCATCGCCCATGTTACCAAAAACCATAGCCTGTACATTAACTGCTGTACCCCAATCAGAAGGTATATCGTTCATGCGGCGGTAGAATATAGCACGCTCGTTATCCCAGCTACGGAAAACAGCCTCGATAGATTTAAGTAGCTGATCTTCAGGATTGGATGGGAACTCGCCGCCAAGCTTTTCGCTGTAGTAGGCTTTAAACCTCTTAACCATCTCTTTTAGGTCGTCGGCGCTAAACTCTGTATCAAGCTTAATGCCCTTTTCTTCCTTCATCTCATCGATAATTACCTCGAAGTTACGCTTCGGTAACTCCATAACAACATCCGAGAACATCTGGATAAAACGGCGGTAGCTATCGTAAGCAAAACGAGGGTTACCTGTTAGGTTAGCCACCGTCTCAACAACCGTATCGTTCATGCCAAGGTTTAGAATTGTATCCATCATGCCGGGCATAGATGCACGGGCACCACTACGCACAGACACTAAAAGCGGATTCTCGGCATCACCAAATTTCTTGCCTACAATCCCCTCCATCTTTGCCATATACTCTAGAATCTCTGCACGTATATCGTCGCCTATTTTTCTATTGTCGTTATAATACCTTGTACAAGCCTCGGTAGTTACGGTAAAGCCCTGTGGTACAGGCATGCCAAGCCCGGTCATCTCCGAAAGGTTTGCACCCTTACCGCCGAGCAGTTCCTTCATGTTACCCTTTCCCTCGGTAAACAGGTAAACGTATTTATTGTTCAATGTCTCCTCCTTATTACTTTTCCTTATATCTAATATTCTAACAAATTCGTTATAAAAAGTCCACTGTTTTTTTAAATTTTTATTGCAACAAAAAAAAGTGTAGCAGCTAAAACATCAAAATTGTTAAGCTGCTACACCAAAGTTATTGTTATTATTTATTTAGGCGGTACACTGTTATCTAGGTTAAAGGTTACATTAGAAAAATTATGACGCTGTTTATATAGTATTGCTATTACAGAGATAACCATTGCAAAAAGCATTAGGACTACCGCCGTTATGAAAGCAACCTGCTCCCCCTCGTATGATAATGATTGGTTTGGGTTTGCCGCCGTAGGAACCTCATTGTTCTCTATGGTTTTTGTAATGCCTTCCTGATCGGTGGAATCTATGGCTTCTGCCTCATCACCCCAAAAATCCACAAACGATTGGCTGAAAACAACCCACATGTCCGAAGAGCTACCCTCTTCCTGTGTTTTACCGGTTTCTGTCTGCTGTGCAAAAACGGGTGTAATAACGAGAAGTAACGATATGATCAGGGAGAAAATTAATTTATATTTTTTAACTTTCATTATCGCCCCCTATAATAGTGATCTTAAATACATATGAGTTTAACCTACACACCGGTTTGCCCACTCTAATATCTTACTGTGCTAATTTTAACACAATTTTAGTAAATAGTCAACAAGATAAGCCTAACAATATTGTTAGAATTTAGTGAAAAGGCACCCCTTATAATAATGTATACATGAGCGCTACAGATAATTCCATATCCTTGCATTTTATTATCTATCAATTTTGTTAGAGATGTTGACCGGACGTGTAATTCCTGATATAGTATTAAACAGCAGATGACACACGGTATTTATTTTTGGAGGAAATTATGAAAAAGACATGGTCAACACCCGAGGTAATGGACGTTACTTTAAACAGCACAGCTTACAACGCATTCGTTGGTACAACAGTAGACGGTGTCTACACAGATCAAGATTGTGGCGTAGAGACTGAAGCTTACGAGTCCTAATCGTATCTAATAATTTAATTTTTGGAGGATTTTATTATGAAAAAGAACTGGAATGGTCCTATCATCGAGGATTTATCTGTAAACGAGACAAACAACAACATCAACCCTGCAGACGTTGAAGATGCCGCATATGGCGATATCTTCTCTAACGGCACAGGTTCCGATTGTACCGTTGTTTGCTCCTAATTCATTAACCTGAATTTTAAAAAGCTACTACATTAATTTGTAGTGGCTTTTTTTGTTTTTACACTGGCTATAATAGGTAGTTTATGATATAATATAGTTCTAGTTATACCGAGGTGAAAAGATGAACAAGATACTTTTTATTGACGACGATACCGAGCTCCTCGAGATTCTTTCGGCAAGCTTTAAAGAAAAAGGCTTTAAGGTAAAAAGCTGCTCCAGCGCAAAGGACGGCATAGCCTTTTTAAAGAAAAAGCAGGTAGACTGTATTGTTATGGATGTAATGATGCCGGAGATGGATGGATTTACGGCATTCGAACATGTTCGCAAGGTTAGTGATGCGCCCATTATCTACCTTACCGGCAAGGTATCGGAGGATGATAGGATAGACGGAATAACCCTCGGTGCGGACGATTATATGCTAAAACCTTTTAGCGTAAGGGAGCTTGAGGCAAGGGTTAAGATGGTGGTTCGCCGTTCGGGGGGCAATAAGGATTCGCACATACTAAGCATCCCTCCGCTTGAGCTTGATACCGTGGCACACAAGGTAATGTGTGACGGCGAGGAGATTGTGCTCACCGCAAGAGAATATGAGCTTTTGCATATGATGATAACCTTTAAAGGTGATGTAATAACCTATGAGGATATCGGGAATTTCTTCTGGGGCGGTTATAACGAGAGTGACAAGGCCTCGGTAATGGTTAATGTATCAAGGCTTAGAAAAAAACTTGAAGAAAACCCACTGTCGGCCGATATTATCGAGACGGTATGGACAAAGGGTTATCGCTTTACGCCAAGAGGTAGATAGTTATGCCCGAACAAAAATTCGTCTCCCCTAATATCGATGGTGCCGATGCACTTTCGGCAAAACTTCTTGCAATGGGGCTGGAGCTTGAGGCTACTAACAAACGCCTTATCGAATCCGAAAAGGCGAGAGGCCGCATACTTCAAAACATATCTCACGACCTAAGGGCACCGCTTGCGGCCGTTAGGGGTGGTGTAGATAGGCTTATCTATGATAACCCCGGCAAGGAGGAGCGCAAGAAGCTATTAAACATAATAGAGCGGCGACTAACATCCCTAGAAAAGCTTGTAGAGGAGTTGCATCTTTCTCAAAAATTAGAACAACCGGAGTTTACCCTAAAAAAGGAATGCCTTGCGATTGCATCCCTTTTAGAGGAGTATTATATAAACCTCGAGATATCGGATAAATTTTCCGATAGGAAATTAACCCTATCGTTGCCGGAGGATAGCGCAGCATTGGCGCAGATAGACCCCGAGCATTTTTTAAGGGTGCTTGATAACCTTACACAAAACGCACTGCGCCACACATCGAGTGGCGATGAAATCGCTATCGAGCTTATATGTGATAGCGATATTACTATTAATGTTATCGATAGCGGAGAGGGAATAGCGCCCGAAAATATTTCACTTATCTTTAACCGCACCTTTACCGCTGCATCTGCCAGAACGCCTAACAAATCGGGCAGTGGGTTAGGGCTGCATATCGTAAAGTTAATTGTGGAAAAGCATGGCGGCAGTGTGGGATGTAGCAGTATATTAGGCGAAGGATCAACCTTTAGCATTAAATTGCCTTTATTTAATAAATAGGCGAAAGGATAGCTCTTAATGGCAGTAGAACACGGCTCTAAAAAAAAGCCTGCATCTAAAAAAAGGTTGAGCAGGCTTTTAATTCTTTTGGGTGCATTTGTTGCGCTTCCGCTTGGTATAATATATCAATTTACCGATCACCTCGAGGTTAGCCGGTATGATATATCAAACCAAAAAATCCCAGCATCCTTTGATGGGTATGTTATAGTGCAGGTCTCTGATCTGCACAACAACAGCTTTGGCAAAGATCAGGTGGATTTAATATCCGAGATAGCGGGGCTTAACCCCGATATTATTCTGCTAACGGGCGACCTTATTAACCGCAACTATTTTGATTACGAGGTGTTAGGCGCCCTGCTTGATGGCATAGTGCCACTTGCTCCCACATATGCTATTACCGGCAACCATGAGCTGGACAATCTAAGCGAGCTTGAAAATTTAATTGAATTTTATGGCGAAAAAGGGGTTATCTACCTTGAGGGTGAAACGGTAAATATCCCCTCGCCTGATGATAGCTGTGATGAGGTAATAGCCTTAACCGGGCAGACAATGATATTAAAAGAAAATGATCCCGATTATTGGACAGACTATAATGAGGTTCCGGATGATACTTCACTTTATAATATCTATGTGAACCACTATAGCAACTATTTTGATAAAATTTCTAAGATGGGCTTTGACCTTGTGATCTCCGGCCACACCCATGGCGGAATAATAAGGTTACCTTATATCGGGGGGCTCATATCAAACGGGCCGTCTATGTTCCCAAAATATGATGGGGGTGTTTTCGTAGAAAACGGTACCGTTATGGTCTCCTCCCGTGGCCTTGGAGATTCCTTCCCTGTTCCTAGGATTAACAACCCCCACGACCTTGTGGCAATAACGCTTAAATCTTTGGCCTAGCAAACCATACCCATTACACAGATATTTCGTTTTCCTTTTTTTCTTTTAGATACATAAAAACTGCAACCGATACAACTATTACATAGCCTATAAGGCTGTAGCCGGTTGGTAGCTGCCCAAAAAAGATTAGGCTGTAGATGGCGGCAAATATAATCTGGGTATAATCGTATACCGATATATCCTTGCCGGCGGCGGCACCGTATGCAGCGGTAATAGAAAACTGCCCTACGCTTGCACAAAGCCCTGCACCAAGAAGAAATAGAAATTGTGTGATACTCATCGGCTCGTATCCTACTATTGCAAAGGGTAGGCATACTATGGTAGAAAAGGCCGAAAAGAAAAACACGATAAAAGGCCCTCTCTCCCCACCGATAGAGAGTTTGCGTATCATTGTATAGGCAAAACCGGCTGTCATTGCACCGGTTATACCGGCAATGGCCGGTATAGATGTAAGCCCTAGGTTTAGTGTTTCGGCAGTAAATATTGATGTTATCATATTGGGGTTAATAATAAATACACTGCCAAAAAAAGCTATAACTATACAGCCAATCTGCCATAGTTTAACCCTCTCTTTAAGAATAAAAAAGGAAAACAGTATTACAAAGAAGGGGGATAGCTTACCGACGGTTGCCGCATCGGCTAAGGGCAGGTGTTCTATTGCATAAAAGTTTAAAAGAATACCGGCAAGCCCAGCGATAGAGCGCAGAAAAAGAAAGGGTAGGTTTTCCTTTTTAAACGAAAAATCTCTACCACGGCGCATTATTATCGTAAAGGAAAATAGTACGGCAACCAGATTGCGAAAGATAGCCTTTTGCATAAAGGGGACATCTCCGGATAGCTGTATAAAAAGGCTCATCGTCGCAAAGCTTAGCGCACCCATTATTATAAAAAATATTCCTTTTTTTATGTTATTCATTACATTTTCTACCATATTAGCGTACGCTACCTATTGTAAATCAAACTCGGCTACAAGTCAAGGCAGGCAAAAAGGGTTGTGACGATTTTATCGTCACAACCCTTAATATTAATCTACTACTCTATCTTGCCACAGCCTTGATAAGCACCGATACATAATCGCCAATATGTTTTGCAAACTCTACCCTATTAATCGGTAGGCCTATCTCCATCAACTCTGAACCGCTAAAGGTTGTCTCGCTACACATCGAGCCGCCATACACGCCAAAATAGCTAATATCATATACCTTATCCGGTAAAAGCCCCACAAACTTCAAAAACAGCATCGATACATTTACCTGATTAATTGTCTGGTAGTATGCGGTTATTGCTTCGGTTTTATCCTTGCTTACCACCGCCCATGCTGTCCTTCTCATGTCATCAAACGGGCTTAATATACGATAAAAATCCCCGCTGTGTATAAGTTTACGGTTCTGTTTATAGTAAACTATCTGCTCCTTAACCTGCTTTATCTCCTCCTCGGTTAGCTGATTAAGATCCAGCTCATACCCAAAATCACCAAAAAAGGCAACGTTTGCACGCATATCGATAGGGGTGGTTCGCTCAAGCTGATGGTTAGGCACGGCCGATACATGCGCCCCGATAGAAGATAATGGGTAGACCATGCTTGTGCCATACTGAATATTTAGCCTATCCATTGCATCGGTACAGTCGCTGCACCATGCCTGTGGGGCATAGAACAACATTCCTGCATCAAACCTTGCGCCACCACCGGAGCAGGATTCAAATAGTATATTCGGAAAGGCGCTAATTAGTTTTTCGTAGAGGCTGTAAACCCCTAAGATATACCGGTGAGAAATCTGCTTTTGTTTGTTTGCCGGTAGTGCAGAGGAATAACACTCTGTAAGGTATCTATTCATATCCCACTTAATGTAGCTAATATTTGCAGTGCTTATTACCTTATAAAGCATATCATAGATATATTCAACTACATCAGGGTTAGAGTAATCCAATACCATCTGATTTCTTATCAGCGAGCGTGCCCTATCCGGTGTTGAGATAACCCACTCGGGGTGCTTTTTGTATAGGTCACTGTCCTCGTTTACCATCTCCGGCTCTATCCATAGCCCAAAATCAAGGCCAAGATCGTTTATCTTTTTTGCAAGGCCGGAAATTCCGTTTTCGAGTTTATTTGTGTTTACATACCAATCACCAAGGCCGCTGGTATCATCGTCTCTTTTGCCAAACCATCCGTCGTCTAGCACGAACAGCTCTACCCCTACCTCTTTACCCTTCTTTGCAATATCTACAATAGCCTGCTCATCAAAGGTAAAATATGTTGCCTCCCAGTTGTTAAGCAAAACCGGACGCTCCTTCTGGCGATAGGTTCCACGCACGAGCCTGGAGTTGTAAAGATCGTGGAAGGTCTGGCTCATTCCATTGAGCCCCTCGTTTGAAAACACCATGGCAACTTCCGGTGTCTGAAAACTTTCGCCTTTGTTAAGCGGCCATGAGAAAGTTTCGGGGTGTATACCCATTACTACCCTTGTTGTATCATGGGTGCATACCTCTACCTGTGCTAAAAAATTACTGCTATATATAAGGCTAAATCCATACACCTCCCCATTAAACTCCGTCGTATGGGGCTTTTTAAGGGCAACAAACGGGTTGTTCTCGGCACTGCTGGTGCCCCTTAGGCTTTGTATAGATTGCATGCCGTGTTCAAGCCGGCGAGTTTTAACATATCTCTCCCTCGACCAGCCGCCTGTTAGGTATAGCATCTCAAAATCTTTATCGCTAAAGTCCATGCACAGGCTAAGCGCCCTGTCTAAAACGACCTGATCATCCCCTGTCTGGGTAAACATTGCGCTACGTGTAACCATGTTGTAGCCATTATATATCGTGTATTTTAGCACAAGCTCGGTACCACTAACCTGATCGAAGAGTAGTACCTCAAGGCTATCTGCCTCCGCCTCCGCCTCTACATATGTTGCGGGGAGCGGTAGTATATCCCTCTTGCCTTTATATATCTCGTGAGATTTATACTTAAAATCAGAAACATGGCTGCCGTTTTTCTGCAGTAGGGTAAAGGCGCCCTCCCTATAATCTCCCGAACCAAAACAGGCAAACTCCTGCTTTGTGTGGGTGAGCGAGAGAAATTCGCGCTCACATAGGGTTTCCGGGGCAAACTGCCTAGCAAAATTTGTGTTTAGATGCGCAAAGCTCTCCCTATCGCAAACCTTTTTTCCAAAATGTATCTGCTCAAGCTGCCCATTTTCCATAACACGGAAGATGTAGCTTATCTTATCATTGTGTAGGTGAAATGTCTTCGCATTTTCGTGAAAAATAACTGCCATAAAAACTCCTTATAGTTTACCACCCGAAGTAGCAATACCCTCAACAAACTGCTTTTGGAATATTAGGTATAGAATGATCATTGGTATACAGGCAAGCACCGATGCAGCCATAAGCTCGGGATAGTTGGATGCGAACTGCCCCTGTAGCTTTGCAAGGGCGGAGGATAGGGGCATAGTTGTCTGCTCGGTGTTAACGATTAAGGGCCACATTAAATCTTTATAAGCAAACAGTGCGGTAAAGATTCCAAGTGCAACCATGGCCGATTTTGTAAGCGGAGCCATGATGAAAAGGAAGGTTTGCCCTATATTACAACCATCTATCCTTGCGGCCTCCTCCAAATCTTTTGGAAGTGCCATATATGATTGGCGAAGCAGGAAGGTTCCAAAGGCGGTAACCATACCGGGGAAAATAAGTGCCATAGGGGTGTTTAATAGGCCAAGGTCGGCTACCATAAGGTATTGAGGTATAATAAATATCTGGCTTGGTACCATCATCTGGAAAAGTACCAGGCTAAATGCTATTTCTCGCCCTTTAAAGTTTAGCCTGCCAAGTGCATAGCCGGCCATAGTTGCGGTTAGCACGGCAAACAAAATTCTGCCGGCAATAAACACAAGGGTATTTATGTATAGTAACATGAAATCCATCTTGCTTAGAACAGATGTGTATGCATCGGTTCTAAAGGCTGTTGGAAATATTACAAAGGGATCAAGCTGGGTTGTCTCGGTAATGGTTTTAAACGATGTTAATATCATCCAGATAAACGGTACTAACATTATAATAGAACCGATGATCAACACTATGTGCGGTACAATATTACCGCCGGATTTTAATTTACTGTTCATGTTAATCTGCTCCTTTATCAGTTATAGTTAACCCATTTTTTCTGGAATACTGTCTGGAATACTGTGATTATTAAGATAACCACAAGCAGTAGCATAATAATTGCCGAGCCATAACCCTTGTTACCCTCATCGAATGCATAACGGTAGAACAGATACACAAGCGACTGTGTTTTTTGTAGGGCAGGATTGGAGCGCTCCATCATCATATAGATACTATCAAAAACCTGCATAGCGGCAATTACTCTTGTAATAAGAACAAAGAAAAGTGTAGGGCTTAGCAGTGGAATAGTTATGTTAACAAACTGGCTTACCGCTCCGGCGCCATCTATATCTGCGGCCTCATAGAAATCTCCGGGGATCTCCTGCAAACCGGCAAGGAACAATACCATGTTATAACCGATAACCGACCAAATACCCACAACTGCTACCGATATAAATGCAATATTGGGATCGGATATCCAGTTTACATCGCCAAATCCCATCGAGTTAAGTGCATAGTTTAAAAGGCCAAATTCGGAGTTATAAAGCCATCTCCACACCATTGCAACAGCAGCAGGTGCCGCAACCATAGGCAGGAAATATATGGTTCTGTAGGCACTGCGCCCTCTTAACTTTCTGTTAAGAAGAACGGCAATAACAAGTGCAATGACTATAGAGAAAGGCACCTCGATAATTGCATACTTAAAGGTATTTAAAAGTGCCTGCCAAACAGCCTCATCGGCTACCATTCTCTCATAGTTTTCAAGGCCGATAAACTCGTTTCCCTGCCCAAAGGCACCCGCCTTAAAAAAGCTTTGATAGATTGTTTGGATAATCGGAATTATGTTTAATATTATAAGCCCAATCATGGTAGGTGCTAAAAATAGCCATCCCCAAAAGAACTCTTTCTTTGCCTGGCCGGTGTTAAGCCGCTTGTTTGACTGTGTAGCCATCTGTAATCCCCCTTTTTAAAATGGGCTCACGTTTAACACATGAACCCATCTAGATAATCAGTTATTCTTGCGAAATGTGTCCGTTCATTATTTCTGCCATCTCCACACAGCCATCTGCTGCGCTTGTCTGACCTGACCATATCTCAACATATACTGGATCTATTGCGTTTGTCCATGCAACTGTTGATTTTGTATGTGGGAAGATTACCATATCAGCCATCATATCAATGTAAGCCTGAATGTTAAAGTTGGGGTTAGAATTAATGAAGTTAGCTGCTGTGCCATCATATGCTGACATAACAATACCTAAATCAGACTGTTTTTGCTGTGCTGCCTCTGTGCCCATGTACTCGATTAATGCCCATGCTTCTTCAGGGTACTCGGTGTTAGCGGCGGCGGCCCATCCTAGGCCATTGTAGATCGATACACGTCTGCCTGTGTCAACATCTTTTGGAAGTACAGCTATATCGCAGTTTGCAACAACATACTCGTTGCTAGCCATTGCCGGTATCATCCAGCTTCCCATTGTAACCATAGCTACGGTTCCGCTTTGGAATAGTGCATCGGCTGTGTTCTCTGCTAAGGTCTCGTAGGGTGGGGTGTATCCGTTTATTGTTAGCGAGGACATAAACTCTACAGCCTCTATAGATTCCGGCATATCGTAACCGGATGCTGTCTTATCCTCATTAACAACCGCTCCGCCCATGGAGTATATTGCGTTATAGAATGTCTGCTGGCCCTCGGTTGTCTGCATTGCGTATCCGTACTGTGAGCCATCATCCTTTGTTAGTGCTGCTGCTGCGGCCTCAAAATCATCCCATGTCCAGCTATCGTCCGGATAGGCTACGTCTGCCTCGTCGAACATTGTCTTGTTGTACCAGAGTGCAATTGTGTCGATATCCTTGGGTACTGCATACATACTACCATTTTCGTAGGTGTAGATATTAACAATATCTCCGGGAACTTTGTCATATCAAGCACTTCGCTGGCTGCAACCCTATCGGTAATATCGAGTAGCATCTCATACTCTGCATATCTTGAAAACTCGTTGGTGTGCATCCAGAATACATCGGGTAGTGTGCCACCGGTTGCGCCGGCCTCAAGCATTGTCCAGTACTGCTGCCAAGGTGTAACCTGAATGTTAACCTCTATGCCTGTTTCGGCGGTAAAATCTGCCATAATCTCTTTAAGGCCCGGCTCCTGGTTTGTGTCCCAGATAGCAACCGAAAGGGTTGTACCTGCTGCCGGTGCTTCCTCCTGTGTAGAGGTATCCTGGCCGGTTGTTTCTGCCGGTGCTGCTGTGTCTCCTGCGCATGCCACCATCTGGAATGCCACAGCAACAAGTAGTGAAAAAGCTGCTATTCTTTTTAGTATTTTCGTCATCTATTCTCCTCCTAGATATTTAAAGGCAGGGTTGTTCTCTGCCTACTTATAAGTATAACACACGCTTTTCTATGTAACAACGGCTAAATGTTGCCTATATCAGTCGTAGTGTATCTGCAAATTACCACACGAAACTTGTGCAAGTTGCACAAACGAACAATCTGTCGTGGTCAGTCTAAACAATACTATTATCATAAGATTGTAACTAGTGTTAAAAAATTTAAGCCAATAGAAAAAATCCGCTAAATCGATTGACTTTCATGTAATAATGTAGTATAATTAAGTGATAAATTGTAATTATTTTGTCGTTAATCACCAATAAAAAAAGCGCCAAAACTTTTTGGAGAGTGTTATGACCAAAGAGGAAACCTACAACAAATATACCGGATGT
>CAYJOX010000004.1:9935-11607 GCA_964371915.1 uncultured Oscillospiraceae bacterium | reverse complement strand
CATATGATTTAAGGTTTGTACATTGTGGCATTCAGGTATGTAGCAGTGAATATACATACAACCATAAAATACCAAAGGAATATCATCTTCATTTTGTATATGAGGGTAACGGTGTAATAACTGTGGACGGTAATGCTTACGATGTAAAGCATAACCAGCTATTTATTATACCCAAAGGGTCGACCTTCAGCTACAGGGCGGACAAGAAAACCCCCTGGAAATACTTCTGGGTTACTATCGATGGATATAGCTGTGAGGAATATCTGGGGTTTTTACAGCTTAGCGCCCAAACCCCGGTTGTAGATTCTGTTGTGCCTATCGGGATATATATGCCGTATATCGATAAAATACTTAACACAAATAAAGCTAAAGTTTTTCACAACATAGAGCGCCAAGGGCTTTTACTTCAGCTTTTAAGTGAGATTGTAAAAAATCAAAACAGCGCACTAGCGACCGATAATTTTACAAATAACGACTATCTGGATTATGCTATCAAGTATATTGCAAACAACTATGCAACGGTTACTGTAACCGAGGTTGCAAAGTATATAGGGCTTAACCGCTCACATTTCTCTACCATTTTTAAGGCAAAACTTAATCAATCACCTCAGCAATTTATACTGGAGTATAAGCTGGATAAAGCAAAGATCTATCTAAAGGACTCACATCTTTCGTTAAGGGATATCTCAACGCTGGTAGGGTATGATAGCCAGGATGCATTTTCAAAAGCGTTTAAAGCACATTTTGGTGTCACCCCATCACATTTTAGGACAGAGCAGAATGGCGACCACTAGGATTTCAAAACCTTACCCGCATACGGCCTGTTAAGGCCGTTTTGTTTTTAAAGTTAAGGTATACTTAAGGTTAGAGACATATAATGAAAAAAACAACTATAGGGGGAGTATGCGCTTATTACTATGCGAGGATGAGAGAGAGCTTTCGTTAGCTCTTGTAAAGATATTAAAACATTTTAACTATTCGGTAGATGCCGTGTATGATGGAGAGCAGGCGCTAGACTATCTCGATGCCGAGAACTATGATGCTGTTATCCTTGATATCATGATGCCAAAGATAGACGGTTTAGAGGTGCTTAAAAGAACAAGGGCAAAGGGAAACCTTATCCCTATAATAATGCTTACCGCAAAATCTATGTTAGACGATAAGGTGACAGGGCTTGATTTTGGCGCAAACGATTATATAACAAAGCCTTTTGAGACAAAGGAGCTGCTTGCAAGGATACGTGCCGTTACAAGGGCGGTAAGCGAAAGCAACTCCTCGCTGCTAACGGTTGGAAATCTCACCCTTAACCGAAAAACATTTGAGCTAAAGGTTAAAGAAAACTCAACAACGCTTGCCAACAAGGAGTATCAGATGCTCGAGATGCTTATGATTAACGATGGGCATATCATATCTACCGAGAGATTTATGGAAAAAATATGGGGCTACGACAGTAACAGCGAGATAAACGTGGTATGGGTTTATATATCCAACCTACGAAAAAAGCTTGCATCTTTGGGCTCCGATGTTAAGATAAAGGCCATAAGAAATACCGGATACTCGCTGGAGAAGAATTAATGCTAAAAAAGTTACAAAGAAAATTTGTAATTCTCACAACCTCTATAAGCGTGGTTGTGCTTATCTTAATTGCGGTAACTATTAACACGCTAAACTA
>CAYJOX010000004.1:5222-9864 GCA_964371915.1 uncultured Oscillospiraceae bacterium | reverse complement strand
GGATTTTTCCAGCGAGATAGCCTTTACAACACGATATTTCACGGTAAGGATTGATTCCGAGACAAGCGTAGGGCTTGTAGATACAACGATGATAAGCTCGGTAACTACCGACGAGGCTGTTGTATATGCACAGCAGGTATATGCAAGCGGAGAAGAGCAGGGAATAATAGGCAACTTCAGGTTTAAACGAACCGAGACGGGCTACGGCTACACCTATATATTTTTAGACATAGAGAACGACCTTATAAGCCACTACAATTATCTGTTCTCCTCCGGAATAATTGTGCTTATAGCTGTAATATTAATATTTATCTTTTCCTGTATTTTATCTAAAAAGGCGGTTTCTCCCATAGCGGAGAGTTATGAGAGGCAAAAGCGCTTTATAACCGATGTAAGCCATGAGTTTAAAACCCCACTTGCCATAATACAGGCAGACAATGAGGTTACCGAGATAGACAGCGGTGAAACCGAGTGGACCCGTAGCATTAAAAATCAGGTTAAGCGGCTTAACACCCTAGTAGAGAACCTTATCTCCCTAACCAAGATGGACGAGGAGAAGGCACAGCTAGTTAAGGCACCATTCCTACTATCACAGGTGGTGGAGGATGTGCTGGAGGATTTTATCCCCTCCGCCAAAAACTCCGAGGTTAATATACTACCATTAGTTAACGACGGCATAAGCTACAACGGCGAGCAGGACTCTATCCGTAAACTTATCGAGATTGTTATCGAAAATGCCATTAAATATGCACAAAAGGGCTCGGACATTAAGGTGCTTTTATACCTAAAACAGAACAGGATTGTTTTTAGCGTAGAAAACGCCGCTAACGATATAGGGGTAGGCAGGCACAACGATTGGTTTTTAAGGTTTTATAGGCAGGATGCCTCCCGCAACAGCGAAACAAAAGGTTTTGGTATCGGCCTATCTATAGCAAAGGCAATATGTGATAGGCATGGTGCAACGATAAATGCCGAGAGTAAAACCGGCCAAGAGGTAGTTATAACGGTAACCTTTTAAAAAACTTACAGAAAAAAACAGCCATAAGGCTGTTTTTTACATTACAAATTTTCCTACCGTTGCATATTCTTCACCCTTGCCACCGCAGACGTATGCCGTACCGCATCGCACCCATGCATGTGCAGCCATCTTTGTTTTATCCTCCGGATCTCTGCCGGCACCTAGGTAAAGTGTAGATTTCAAACCATATCGTTTAAGTAGGCGTTGTGCCGTCATCGCCTGTGCAAGGCAACGGCTCTCCCATGGGACCCTATGTGCAACACGGCCAACCTTGTCTGCAACAAAAAAGATATTCACCTTATCCTTACGCTCGGTATATTCTATTATATCCGTTTCGCCCGGTGTACCAAAAAATTTGTGCAACTTATTTCCCGGGTAAAAGTATATCCTAAAACGGGCGATAGCTACAAGGATAATTGTTAGGATGGTAAGCCTACGGCGTTTAGTTTTAAAGATAAAGTTATATGTTAATCTAAGCCATTTTTTCAATTTTTATAAATCCTATTTCCATTAGCTTATTTAAAAAAGACACTACCTCCTCGGTGCAGGTTTCGGTAGCTACATCGTACTGAGCTAAAAGCCCATCCACTATCTCCTGCGAGGTTTTAATATCTTTTTGTAGCATATCCCAGATATCGTTTGCCGAGCCGGTAAGCATAAAATACTTGCCACTCTCAAAATCTATCATAACCTTTTCACCGGCAAGCTCGGTTACATCCGGCATCTTAATAATGTTAATACTGTAGTTAGTACCCATGTTAAACCTCATTATTTATGATTGTATAATATGTTATTATGGTTTTATTGTAGCAAATAATTGTTTTTTAGTCAATAGGAAAGCCCACTTTTAAAAGCAAGCATATCTATTTCCTATACTATTTTTCTATAACTAACCCCAGCTTCTGCGCCATATCCCCGGCAAGCTGCTTAATATTCTCAATATCCCTCGGAACATGTATGGTATACATCTTAACCGCCGAGGCAACCGCAAAAAACTTTTTCATCTCGCAGGGGGGGATGCCACCGCCGGTTTTATGGTACTGTGGGCGGTAGATACAATCGGTAATAACCCTTATCCTCTCGATTGCCGTAAGCTGTTCTACCTTTAGCGGCTCGCCCTCCTTTGCCGGAACAAGCTCTACTATCATATCAAGCGGCGCTGCGGTGTCCTGCCATCTATCGCCATCCCTTATAGCAAATTTATCCCTTTTTTCATCCGCAACCGGTAGCGTGCTCGGGTCATACCCAAGGGTTACACAGGCATCCCGCACAAGCTTTCGCTGTGGATAGGAGGGGATAATATAGGGAACGTTGTCCTTATATTCTACGCAGGATACATCATCGGTTAGATAGGGGAACCCAATCTCTACCAGCGTGCTTGTCATGGTGGATTTTCCGGCACCGGCCGTGCCACTTATTATTACCGCCTTGCCGCCGCACACTATCGCACCGCCATGTAAAGGTAGGTATCCACGCTGATACTGTATAGCCCCGAGTGAGGACCCCATTAAAAATATTCTTACCATCCTTTCATCTGCGCCGGGTGCAAGCTCGATAGTAATCTCTTTACCGTCACGAATTTCGTATATACCGGCCAAGCTGTTAAAGATCATGTGGCTATCGCTTAGCTTTAAAAACAGATAGGTATCCGGCGGGATACTATCTACCGAAAGGTATTGTAGCATATCAACCTTGCCATACCTAACGGTAACATCGGCCTGTGCCACACCCTCCACCGGTGCCGCCTCCGGCAGTTCTATGCAACTATCTATAATCAGATTAAACGCCTTGAAGTAATTTCCCATACCGTTTTACATCCTTTTAAAATTTAAGTTTAATTTATTTTTTCATTAAAGCTATTGAACATTATACTATATTTTGTTAAAATGTTCAATATAGGATAGATAAATCGCCGCTATATTTTGTCAAACACCTCTGCCATGAGTATCTCTACACAGCTCTGTACCGGGCAGTTATCGGCACAGCGTATCAGCCGATACACCTTTGATGATGCGGCCGCCTGCAATAGTAGTTTCATGCGCTGTGGTTCAAAGCCGCAACCCTCATAAAACTTTTCTCTGTAGAGGTTTCTTCGTAGGGCAAACATAGAGTCGGTTCCGGTTTTAAGCTCTATCTGTGGCTCAAAATATTCCCCATCGTTACGCCTTACTGCCATTATCTCCACAACGCTGTGTAGCGGCATCGCCTCACCACACCACTGCTCTTTATTCTTTATTAAGAATTTATCTCGGTTATCCTCGTTAATCGGCTCAAAGCCGGTACAATCAATCCCTATCTCTTTTGCTGTATCTGCCGGCAGCTTTCGCTGTGGATAGGCAGGGTGGATTATCGGCCCATCGCTACTATATTCCAAAACCGATACATCGTCCGCCAAAAAGCGCATACCCTTTGCAACAAGTATTTCCGATATTGCGGATTTGCCGGCGCCGGAAAACCCACTAAGAACCACGGCTTTCCCATCTTTTTCTATCGCCGTGCCGTGTATCGGCAACATTCCCCTTTGTATGCAAAGCCCCCCAAAGGCAGTCCCTAGCAGGAAGGTGTAAAGCAGCTCCTTTTCGTACCCACCCTTTGGTGGCTCTATGGCGATTTCATTGCCGTTTTTAACCGATATGTTAAAACCGCACACATGAACATAAAGCTCGCTCGGGGTTATATAGCAAAAATAGTAATCCTCCTTAAAAAAGATTGTATTCTCATGCTGTTTAAAGCTATCACCTACCTCTCCTTGGGTAACGGTAACATCTATATCGCCGGTTGGCGCTATCTCCGGTGCGGCGGGAATCTCAAATGTTGCCGAGGTTTTAAGGTTAAATATCTTGTAGTAAAACATCTTTAACGCCTTTCCTAATTACTAAGTTTAAATTTATAAGCGGAGTTTATATGAAAAAAATACTCTCACAGTTCCAGTTCATATCGTTTTTAAAAAACATCAAGACACAGCATAGCACCTTCGAGTGGCTAATGGCTTATACTAAGCCGTTTATTCCGTCACTGCTTCTGCTTATGCTTTTTTCCATATTAAGCAGTGCTGTTAGCATCGGCATGACCCTTATAACTAGGTATATCTTGGATACCGCCGCCGCTAACGGTGAGCTTTTAGAGGGGGTGGGTATCTATGTGCTGGTATTCATAATTTCACTTGTGCTATCCACCGTATCCGGAATAATTACCGCCGTTATTAACGAAAAATATTCGTTCGGCATTAGGCTACGTATATACGATTCGGTTATGAAAACCTGTTGGGATAGAATATCTAAATTCCATAGTGGTGATATTATAACACGTCTTTCGAGCGATGTCGATATAGTAGCCATAGGAATTGCAGAAATAATTCCCTCTATCTTCTCGCTCGGTGTAACATTTATTGCCGCCTTTGTCACCCTTGCATACTTCGACCCGATAATTGCCGTAATAGCCTTAGTATTTGGCCCGATAACCGCCATTATCGGTGTAGTAACCGGTAAACTCATGGGCGGCGTACAGAAAAAAATTCAACAATCGGAATCGATATACAAATCCTATATGCAGGAGAGTGTAGCGAACATGATTGTTTTTAAGGCTTTCGGTGCACAGCATAAGGCATCCGAGCGTATATCGGAG
>CAYJOX010000004.1:1109-5212 GCA_964371915.1 uncultured Oscillospiraceae bacterium | reverse complement strand
TGTGCACTGGGTAATGAAACGCCAGCGCATTACCGCCATCTCCTCCGGCCTACTCTCCGCCTCCTTTCAGGCAGGCTATATCTCTGCCTTTGCCTACTCGGCGTTGCAGCTTTCCGCTAACCTTATTACCTACGGCACAATGTCGGTATTCCTAACGCTTGTTAACCAGATACAGGGGCCGGTTATCGGGCTTTCGAGGGTTGTCCCCCGTGTGGTTTCTATCTTCACCTCGGCAAACAGGATAATGGAGATTGACGGTATGCCGGACGAGGATTATTCGGTGCCCCATTTTAAGGGTGGAAGGCTTGGTATAAAGGCCGACAACCTTAGCTTCTCCTACGACCGTGAGGAGATTATTAAGGATGCATCCTTTGTGCTAAATCCGGGCGAGTTTGTGGCAATGATGGGTAGCTCCGGAATAGGCAAAACCACCTTTATAAGGCTTGCAATGGCATACCTAACACCGCTAAGTGGAAGCATAAACCTGTTCGACGAACAGGGCACAATGCATAGCATAAACGCCGGCGCAAGGGAGCATATATCATACGTTCCGCAGGGTAACACCCTTATAAGCGGGCGAATTATAGACAATATCCGCCTTGGAAACGAATCCATCACCGAGGAGGAGATATGGGAGATACTAAAGATAGTATCGGTAGATGAGTTTGTAAAAAGCACCCCTCAGGGGCTTTACACCGTAATAGGGGAGAAGGGGCTTGGCCTATCGGAAGGTCAGGCACAGCGCCTTGCAATAAGTAGGGCACTTGCAAAAAAAGCACCGATACTTATACTGGACGAGGCCACCAGTGCCCTCGATGAGGCAACCGAAATTGCGGTGCTTGAGCATCTAAGAAAAAGCGCAGGTGAGATAACCTGCCTACTGATAACACACCGCAGAAGCACCCTAAACTACTGTGATAGATGTATACGTATAGATAATAAAAAAATTGTAGAAACCCCTATCGAAACATCGGGCGAGTAGTTTTCTGTATCTCTTTTTCGCCCTGTATCCGCTTGCATTTATTTTGTAATAAATAATTAGCTGGAAGTATCTTGACTAATTCTAACAAAAATGTTAGAATTATAAGGTATTACTATCGGCGTTGAGTGGTTTGAACGGCTATGCTGTTTTTTTGCTGTTATTGTATTGTTGTGAGGAGGAGAATGCATAGAAGAAATATAAATGCAAACTATAATATGTCTCAGATGGCTATAGATATATTAGTTTTAATAATTTCATACTTTGTTGCGGGCATTACCGCATTCATATCTGTAAATGAGTACCTATTGTTTCCATCGGTATGGGTGCTTATTGTTTTTGGGCTAACCATGTTTTTAACCATGTTTTCCCTTAGAATGTACGATATTACAACCTTTTTATATACCGACAGGATTATCTACAGTACCGTTGTATCGGTTTTAGTTGCTACCCTTGCCGTATGCAGTGTAATGTTTTTTACACGCCCGGAGGAAACAAGCTGGTTTTATGTTTTTTTATATAGCACCTATAGCTTTATCTTCCTTGTCTTGGCACGTTCCGCCAACAAATATGTTCGCATTAATCGAATAGGCAAAAACAGCACGAACGTCCTTTTTGTAGGTAACGATGAATGCTACGCTCAATATATTCATTTTCTGCAGAGAACCGCCATGAAGGTGAAGATATGTGGAAAAATTCAATACTCCGACCCAGCGGTTACAAGCGAAAAAGCCTTTGAAAAGATTTTAAAGGATAGGCTTATAGATGAAGTAGTTATGGTGCAGGAGGTCAATCAACAGCGCCATGCAAAGGTGCAACCGCTACTTGCTGTGTGTGAGGAGATGGGTGTGACCGCAAGCCTTATGCTTAACATATATAAGTTACCAACATCTAATTATTTTGTAAGCAGTGTAGGCACCTTCCCGATGATCACCTACCATAACATATCCTTTGATAAGGTTCAGCTTTTCTTTAAACGAGTTTTAGATATTATTCTCTCCTTTATCGGCCTTGTACTATCCTCCCCGATACTGCTTGCAACGGCCATAGCCATTAAGCTGGAATCACCCGGCAACGTAATATTTAAGCAGGTACGTATAGGTAAAAATTCAAAACCTTTTAAAATTTATAAATTTAGGTCTATGTATATCGATGCCGAGGAGCGTAAAAAGGAGCTTATGGCGCAAAACCAGCTCGATACCGACCTAATGTTTAAGATGGAAAACGACCCCAGAATTACAAAGGTGGGCAAGTTTATTCGTAAGACAAGTATAGATGAACTACCACAGCTATTAAACATATTAATAGGGGATATGAGCCTTGTAGGCACAAGGCCACCTACCAAGGATGAGGTAGAAAAGTACGAACGGCATCACCTACGCCGAATAAGTATCACCCCCGGCCTTACCGGAATGTGGCAGGTAAGCGGTAGAAGCAGTATAACCGATTTCGAGCAGGTTGTAGAGCTTGACCGTACCTATATAGAAAACTGGTCGCTACTTTTAGATGTTAAACTTGTTTTCAAGACGGTTTTAGTAGTTCTAAAGGGACGTGGCGCAAGCTAAAATAATATAGGAGAATTAGAGATGAGCGACATTAACATTAACGAACAGGCTACACCACAGGCCGTAAACGTGAAAAAAAAATCGGTTATCGGCAGGTTAATACCTATTATCCTAATTTTATCGATAGTTGCTAACGCAGTATTGTTGGTTCTTTTCTATTTCGAGCGTGAGGCGGTGCAGGAGCTTAGCGGAAAATACTCCGAGGAATATTTCCACTATAACTCTATTACCGTAGAAACATTCGAGGAGATGGTTGCATCGGGCGAGGATTTTGCCGTTATAGTAACCCGCCCCAACTGCTCAAGCTGTGAAGCTGTGTATGAGGAGGTAATGGCACTTACCGAGGAGATGGGCATTAACGATAAGATATACCTATTAAATGTCTACTACCACCGCCAGGATGCCGATGTATGGAACGAGTTTAAGGAGACATACGGCTTTACCGGTACGCCAAACTATGCCCGCTTTACAGATGGCGTGATGGTTTCTAAGGCCGGTTGGGTTCCCGCGGATAGTGGCGAGGAGCCGGTTGATACCAAAACCTGGCTAGAGGCACAGGCAGACCTTTGGGAAAAATCTTAAGGAGAAAAGATGCCCGCTATTTTTGGATGTATTGACCTTTCCGGTGCCGCCATACCGAGCGGTATTCGTGATGAGATGCAAAAACCCTTTAACAATTTTAAGATAGATAAGATTACAGCCGAACACTATGGTTCGGCTGTAATCGGTTGTGTAGAACAGTATATAAGAAGCTGGTCTAAGGATGAACAGCTACCCTATATTGATAAAGAAAATTCTAATATCTTTACTGCCGACTGCCTGATAGATAACAGGCAGGAGTTAATAGCGCAGCTATGCCCGGGAAATAACGATATTCCGGATGGTGCCCTGCTGTACCTCGCCTATAGAGAGTGGGGGCCGGATATGGCTAGGAGGGTTTACGGTTGCTATAGCTATGCCCTCTACAACACAAGGGATAATACCCTAACCCTTGGGGTAGACCATACTGCAAGCCGCACCCTTTACTACAGGCGTAGCGGCAACCTTGTTTATTTTTCCACGAGGATGGACAGCATACTAAATGCCTGCGGCGATATAGAGCTTAACGAGGAATGGCTTATGCTGTTTCTCGGCCTAAAATACCTATCGATACATACCAATCCGATAGACACCCCCTATAAGGGTATAAGCCGTGTAGAGGCGGCACACTATAACCTGTTTACAGCAGGTGACATGCGGCCATGCCGCTACTGGAGCCATGATGATATCAAGCCACTCGTTTTAAAGAGCGACGATGAATATAAGGAAAGATTTTTAGAGATTTTTAAAAAATCTGTGCAGGAGCAGATACAGGGAACCGACGGTGAGGTAGGCGTGCTTTTATCGGGTGGTTTTGATTCTACAACGATAGCCGCCATAGCCGCCCAAAAACTAGAGACAGAGGGAAAAAAGCTGTACGGATACAGCCACATACCGATAGAGGGGCATAAAAAAAGATATAAAGAAAAAAATTGACCAATTTACTATTGTCGGCTCCCATACACACAAGCGCTTTTATC
>CAYJOX010000004.1:0-1099 GCA_964371915.1 uncultured Oscillospiraceae bacterium | reverse complement strand
TAAAGAAAAATACATCAAGGAGGACGAAACCGATACCATACAGGCCTTCTGTAATATCTATAAAAATATTGTGCCAAACCTGCTTCCAATGCCACAGTGTGACGGCTATAGCGCACTGAACGAAAACCTAAAGGTATATGGAGCGCCCTTTAAATCGTTAACAAATGTCGACTGGTTACACGCCATGTATAGGGCGGCAGGGGCTAGTGGGTGCAGGGTGCTTTTAACCGGCCAGTACGGCAACGCCACCATCTCTTGGGGTAAGGTGGAAGAATATTTTGGAATAATGGTAAAAAGAGGGCGAATTATAAAAGCCTTTAAGGCAGTATACCGCAATGCAAGGCTAAAAGAGTTAAGCAGAAAGCTTGTTTTAAAAACACAGCTAGCAAGGCTTATCGGCAGTATTACCCCAAAAGGCAGGCCTAAAAGCTTCCTTGATTCAGAATATATTGGGCTTAACCTTAACACCGCAAAAGAGCTTAATATTACCGATTATGATACAAGGTTAAACGAAAACAACGGCCACAACGCCTATAAGCTACATGGCTTTGAAGAAATTCGAGCGCTTATGACAAAGCCGGAAGCATTTGCCCATATCTCTGAGCCGGAGACACAGTTTTCCCTTGAAAGCGGGCTTGTTCTTCGAGATCCGTCACGTGATATTAGGATTATCGAGTTCTGCCTATCAATACCGCTCGAGTGTTTTGTGAACGATAAGCCCGAGACACGAAGATTGGTTCGATGCTACTGCGCCGAGCTATTGCCTAAAGCATTTCTTCCCGAAGCAGCACCCAGAGGCAGGCAGAGTGCCGATACTATCGCAAGGTTGCTTGCAAACTGGGATAGTATCTATGCCGATATTAACAGGGTTTTTTCTACGGGTAAGATATATCGCTATCTAGATAAAGATATGCTCGGCAGCTATCTAAAAAAGTTTGAGGTGCTAGAAAATACAGCTACCGTGCAATCAGAGCTTTTGCAGCTCGGAAAGGCATATGCCGTCGCACTTTTTTTAGAGCAGGAGGATATGCGAAAGGGGTAGCGGGAGCCTTGTAAATCCGAACCGGATTTATAGATTGTATTGAAAATTTCTCTGCGG
>CAYJOX010000003.1:18475-24125 GCA_964371915.1 uncultured Oscillospiraceae bacterium | reverse complement strand
TAGGTGCATCAAACTTTTTCGAGCTCTCTGTTGCGGTTGCTATTGCACTTTTCGGCACAGACAGCCCTGTGGCACTTGCAACGATAGTAGGCGTGCTTGTAGAGGTGCCGGTAATGCTTATACTTGTAAACATAGCAAATAAGACGAAACATTGGTTCAAAAACTAAAAGGAGAAAAAAATGACTAACAAGCTGAACATTAACTATGAAGGTAAGCCAAAGGTTGCCTTTGTGTGTAACCACAATTCCTGCAGAAGCCAGATGGCCGAGGCGCTTGGTAAACTACTTGCAGATGATGTTTTCGAAAGCTACTCTGCCGGAACCGAGATTAAAAGCCAGATTAATCAGGATGCTGTAAGGCTTATAAAAGAGATATATGATATAGATATGGAAGAAACACAGCATAACAAAACGATATTTGAGATACCAAAGCCGGATGTTGTTATCTTTATGGGTTGCAATGTAAGCTGCCCTAGCCTATCATCGCAATACTCCGAAAACTGGGGGCTTGATGACCCGAGTGGAAAGAGTGACGAGGAGTTTAAGGGGGTTATTAACCAGATACATGAAAATGTGCTTAAATTAAAGGCAAACCTAAGTTAATATATCATAAACAGTGTGGCGTTGCGGCTAGTAATGAGAAACCTTTTGCCAGCTTCTTTTGGCTCATGGTTACAGATAAAGGCTTAATCCAGTATCTAATTCTGGTTAAGCCTTTATTTTGCTATGCTGTTTTGTGATACACAAAGTATCTCTCGGCTGATAGATGCAATAGGTGCACGAAAGATAATAGATATTAACGCTTTACAACATTATCCTATTCTTGATATAATGTTGTAAAAGCATTGGCAGGATAGAAATATAGCCGGCTGCATATTAAGTATTGGAGGTGGTTAGAATATGAGTGGAATTAAGATATCAACGATACTGGATTTAATAAAAAATAAAAATCAGACCGGCTTTGATCTGTTATACGAACACCATTATAAACTGATGTTTACAACAGCTTTTTCTGTGACACAAAATGAGGAAGACAGCCAGGATATAGTGCAAAATGTTGCACATAAGCTCGCAATAATGCCTGTGAAAAACTTTCCCGAAAAAGGTGAGGTCTCATGGCTTTATCGTGTTGTAAAGAATGAGGCTATAAATTATGCGAAAAGCAGAAAGCAATATGATAATTTAGATGAAAAGGTGCAAGCCCCGTTGTTTGACAAAGACTTAAGCGAGGTTTTTGATATGGAGAATTATTACACTTTAATTGAAGGCCTTAATGAAAATCAAAAGCAGGTAGTGACATTAAAAGTACTTGGAGAACTAAGCCACAAAGAGATAGCACAACTCTTGGATAAGCCAATCGGAACAGTTCAATGGATTTATAATACATCAATTATGAAACTTAGAATTAGCCTTGCAGCAATGTCTGCAGTTGCATTTGCCTTCTTCATAGGTGCAAGCTCGAGAGTATATCGAATATTTAAGGATATAACAACATTGCCGAATGAGCAAATGCCGGAGCAATCACCACCGATTGAGGAGTTGCCTCAGTATGGGGGAGTACCGCCAACAGGAGGGTTTTCGCCTATTGAAGAAACGGATATCTCTTACGAGCTTATAAACGATACTATTTTTATTGTTTGTGTTATAGGGTTGTTTCTCTTACTGTTTGGTATATATCTTTTTATGAAATTTTCCGAAAGGTTACCGATAAGAAACAAAAACAGATAAAAAATTTAAAAAATACCAACAAAACTACAAATTCAAGTTGTCTAATAGATGTAGAAAATAAAAACTAAAAGAGGTACTCAAGGTGAAAAAAATATTTACATTAGCCCTTGCAAGTCTAGTAGCATTATCAATTTTAGTTGGGTGTTCAAACAGTGCTACCGAACAGGACTTAAAAACTGATACAGATGATGTGGTTAACACATCCCATCAATTTAGCGGAGTGATTAGTGAAGTAGATCAAAATTCTGCGATCGTAACCCCTAATGAAGGGGAAGCGATCTTATCCTCAGGAGATGCCGTGATTATTGCACTGCCGGATACGCTTGAAGTGGGTGTGGGGGATGAGGTTACCGTTGTATATGACGGTAATGTAATGGAAAGCTATCCATTACAGGTGAACATCATTTCGGTAACTAAAACAGCAAGTTCGAACGAGACAGAAAATGGCGGCATTTCAGCAGAACATGAAGATACTTCAAGCCCATCTGTTGCCGGGGATGCAACGCTTCCAAAACTTGTTATTTACAACGGGGTAAGCTATCAACTGACGAACAACGATAGCGCAATTATTACGGAGGAAATGCTCGGCGAGAAAATCGGAGAAACAAGCGGATACATTGATTTTACAACTAATTTTGATGAAAAACTTCTTAGCCAAGAGCTCGCCAACAGCATAAGTGATGATGCGGTTTTTTACAAAATGAAAGATTACAGCGAGGATTTTCGTATTGTTGTAGAGGCCGGCGGCGTTTATTATATTTGCGAGAATACGAGTATAGGTTCTTTGCAAATAGCAGAGTATGCCGATAAAGTTTTAGATGGTGAAATATTTAATGGCTCGGGAATTACCAGGTATGAGCAGATTACAAAAGACGATGCTCAAAAACTACTTGATATCTTTGCACAAACTATAATGGCAGAGCTTGAGCCTGAAAATTATGAGGCTATCGGACAAATACACAAAGCGGGCAAAGCTTATATGCTGAACATCAATCTTGAGGATGGGACATTTGTATCGTTTTATACCCTTCCGGAGCTTAACCTAGTAAGTATAGGGCAAACATATTATACATCAGAAACCTTAAATGACGACATAGCTTTTGTGTTTGAAAATAGTACATTAAGAAAAACAGCTATCCATCGACATCTGTCGGTGGATAGCTGTTTAATGGTCTTGTTTACAACATTAGTGTATGATAAGTATAAAGATCAACCGCTCTTTTTGGTTGCGATTATCCTATATTTTTTCGATTACCTCTTTGCTAAGCCTGCCAAGCTCTGCTAACTTTTCCTCGCCGAGTGTTAGGCTCTTGCCTACGGCGGTAAGGTATAGCTTTAGTTTTGGCTCGGTTCCGGAGGGGCGAACTATTACATAGCAGTCATCCTCAAGCTCCATGCTAACAACGTTACTTTTTGGCAGGCCGGTATCGTCGTTTTCATAGTCTATCATCTTTTTAATGGCCTTGCCGGCAAAGCTATTGCCCCTCATGGCACGCACAACATCCAGTATCTCGTTCATCTTTGTCATTCCGCTTGCACCCTCAAACTCGAATGTTAAGAGGCCCTGTTTGTAGTAACCGTAGTTGTTATATGCTTCGTCCATAACATCTAATAATGTTTTGCCCTGTGCCTTGTAATAGGCTGCCATCTCGCATATAAGCATGCTGGCTATTACGGCATCCTTATCACGTACAAAGCTGCCGGATAGGTAGCCATAGCTCTCCTCAAAACCGATGATAAAGCGGTTCTCCTCGCCCTTTTGCTCAAGCAATGCTATCTGTTCACCGATAAACTTAAAGCCGGTAAGCACATTAATCAGCTCAAAGCCATATTTTTTCGCAACGGCATTTAACATCTCGGTCGTAACTATAGTCTTTACAACAATAGGGTTTTTGGGCATCTCGCCCTTTTCGGTGAGCTGTTTGCAGAGATATTCGGTGAGCATTATACCCATCTCGTTACCGCTTATAAGCCTTACGCCGCCTTCGGTTATATAACCGGCACCGACACGATCACAGTCGGGGTCGGTTGCTAGGAAGAAATCTGCCTTGCTCTCGGTGGCATATTTTGCAGAAAGGCGCATAGCCTCCTCAATCTCCGGGTTGGGGTAGGGGCAGGTAGGGAAGTTTCCGTCCGGAAGCTCCTGCTCCTTTACAACGATTACGTTTATATTTCCAAGCATATCAAGAATTTTACGAACCGGCTTGTTTCCAGCCCCGTTTAATGCACTGTATACAACGTTAAGCGGTACGGTAGGCTTTTGTGCACTAACACCTAATACCTTTTCATAGTAACTTTCGGTAACCTCGTCAGAAATATATTCAATCTTTCCATCGGCTAGAAGTGTGTCAAAGTTAGGGCTGTTATCGATAAAATCAGGCTGTTTGCTAAAATAACCCGAGATCATGTCGGCTGCCTCTAGGTTAAGCTGGCAACCATCCTCACCGTATACCTTGTAACCGTTGTATTTTGCCGGATTGTGGCTTGCGGTTACAACTATGCCTCCGCTACAACCAAGCGTGCGCACGGCGTAGGATAGCATTGGTGTGGGAACAAGCTCTTTATATATGTATACCTTAACACCCATGCCTGCAAGTGTTGCGGCGGCAATCTTTGCAAATACATCACTTTTATTTCGGCTGTCGTATGCTATTGCACAGCTTGGTGCTTTAAACGCTTCGGTTAGGTATTGTGCAAGCCCCCTTGTAGCCTTTGCCACTGTATAGATGTTCATCTTGTTAGAACCTGCACCTAATACCCCGCGCAGACCGCCGGTGCCAAAGGATAAATCCTTGTAGAAGGAGTCTTCGATTGCAGTTTTATCATTCTTAATTGATATAAGCTCGGCCATTAATTCGCTGTCTAGATCCTGTCTAGCCAGCCATGCCTCGTATCTTACCATATAATTTTCCATAGGCTTAACCCTCCATGTTTTTTATATTTCTATTTTAAGGGAAACGAAACACATTTGCAAGATAAAGTTTGTGCCTTTTGAATGTAATTTTTAGAAAATAGAAACATTCAGAATAAACAATACAAAAATCATTGCAATTGTTCATATATTTGTGTATAATCTACCTATAAGATGATAATGAGGGCTGTATTATGTACAGTATAATATATAGGGTTACGGTGCCGGTTATACTATTTATAGTATGGCTTACTATAAACGAAAGTGTGGATTTAATATATATCATTACCGGTGTTTTAGTAACCATAATCTGCCTTGCAGTTACGGATAGATTGTTTGGGTATAGCTATAAAACAGCCTTTTTCCTGCCGCCGGTTTGCTTTGTTGGCTACCTTGTTTTCCTTCTGAAGGAGATTTATATAAACGGTGTTAAGGCTACGGCAGCAATTATTACCGGCAAAATTGAGGTGTGCTTTGTAAAGGTGAAGATAAAAAAGGAGATAAAAAACCGATATCTGCACGATATACTGGCTACCTCTATAACGCTTACCCCCGGCACAATTACGGTGGATAATAAGGATGGTGAGCTAACTGTATTGTCCATGCATAAGAATAACCCTGCCGAAGCCTTTGAACCTAAACTGATTGTACTAGAAAAGAGCTCTGAAAAATATTTAAAAAGTTAAAGGATAGGTATGTATATTAATATTGTAATTATTATACTAATTATAGCCGCATTTTTAAGTGGCTATCGTATAATTATCGGCCCATCGGTATGGGATAGGTTGCTGGGCTTCTCGTTGTTGTGCAGTAAAATTATTATAATTATTATCCTGTACTCCTATGAAAATGGGCAATCTATCTATCTCGATATCGGGCTTGTTTTTGCCATGCTTGGATTTGTCGGAACAACCTCTATTGCAAAATTTCTGCAAAAAAACAAATAATAGCAAGGAGCTTTTATGTGGATAATCGGATACATATTTGTGTTGGTAGGCCTGTTTTTTATATT
>CAYJOX010000003.1:16131-18465 GCA_964371915.1 uncultured Oscillospiraceae bacterium | reverse complement strand
GATATTTCGATTTGACAATTTTTATGCACGTCTCCTGTCGGCCGCAGATATAGATACCGTTGGGCTTATAACTATATTAATAGGTGTAGTGTTTTTAAGTGGCTTAAACTCTTTTACCCTTAAACTTATTCTTATACTAGCCGTTATTCTTATTATAAACCCTATCGTAACCTCATCCATCGCCTCCTCCGCCTACTTTTCCGGATACAAATTGAGGGAGGAAGATGATGAGCGCGGATAAATTAGTATTTATCTTGATGATAATAATAGCCCTGTATATAGTAAGCTGTAGGAACTACAAGCGTGCAATAATTGCGCTGGGAGCGTTTTCGTTACTGGCATCTTTTTGTTATTTATTATACCATGCTCCGGATGTCGCAATTGCCGAAGCGGTGATAGGTAGTGCCCTGTCTACCATCTTGTTTATAGTTGCACTTAAAAAAGCATAGAACCTTTTATATATATTTTACATCCGGCTCTAAGCAACAGAAGAGTGATTTTCAACTACGTGCCGACATGGAGGATGTTGTTTCCAGCATCATGAATTACTGTTCAGGGCATGATCTTGAGGCACAGGCTGTTTACACATGGGAGAAGCCTCAAGCAATCATAAGCAGCCATATGTTTGACCTTATACTTCATAACAACAACGGTAAAATTACGGTGTATGGCTCCGATGCAGAGCTGCATGTGCTGGCTATTAAGGATTTACTTACAGATAAGTTTAACGATGATAGGATTAGCTTTGTAACCTCAAGTAGGGAGGGCAATTAATGAATATTATGCGTATAACGGGATATATTCTCTGTGCGGTAGCGGCGGTGATAACAATTTTCATATCATCAGCCGGTAATGCCGCCCAAGCCCCCGAACTGTTTTTTCTTATAATCGATAACCATATTGCCGATACAGCTGCAAGGAATTCGGTTACATCGGTTTACCTTAATTATAGAATATTCGACACTATATTCGAGGCGCTTATGCTTTTAATTAGTGTAATGGGGGTAATACATTTCTCGCGGCATCAGCATGATATGCCAAAGGTACCCACAATAAACTCAGAAAGGGCGGTGCACTTTGGTAGCACTATAGCACTTATCATCCCAATAATAATGATGCTTGGGCTTTATCTTACCGTTAACGGGCATCTTACACCGGGAGGTGGGTTTCAGGGAGGTGCAACGCTCTCGGCCGTTCTTATCTGCACATATCTACTTAGGCCGGAAAAATATATAAATTTTCATGCCTACGAGAAGGTTGAAAAGGTACTCTTTTTAACCATTGCTTTGGTTGCAACCTTATTTGCCGTAACATCGCTCTATCTTAGATACACAGAATACAACACGATATATATGACAGCTATGAATGTTCTTATAGCGGCAAAGGTGTTTTGCGGGCTAACCATTATTTTTTTCCGTTTTGTTCACTATGAGGATAGCTGAGTTTTTGGAGGTTTTATGGACTTTTTAAATGGAGAGAATGTATCTGTCGCACTGTTTTTTATAGGCCTTGCGGGAATATTTAGCAGTAGGCGTATACTAAAGAGTATTATCTGTATAGGGATTATGGAGGTAGCGGCAATAACATTTTACCTTACGATATTTGCCACTACTAATCAGGCCCCGCCTATAGATGTTACCACAGCGCAGGTTGCCGACCCGTTACCACAGGCTCTTATGATAACGGCAATTGTTATCGGCGTTGCAATAACTGCCATATCATTATGTATGTTTATAAACCTTTACCATCTTTACGGCAACTCCGATTGGACAGCTATACACAAAAAAAGGATGGATAATTTTTAATGACCTTGATTTATTTTATAATAGTGCCGGTGCTTTTGGGGGTTATAGCATACTTGATTCCCAAAATTCCTTTGCGACCATTTGTTATTACTATCGAGGCGGCACTTATTGTCTTTTTTATCGTTATATTTAATGATACATATAATAATGGGGTTATTTGGGAAGTTCTTGGTGCACAAGACTCCCTGCTTGGAATAACCCTCATCGCAACTAGGTATAATATTGCGCTAATAGGGTTATCGATTTTTTTATTCTTTATCTCGTTTATATATACGATGCATGAAGAGTTTTTCGATAATAAATTTGTAATGTTGTACCTGATATTACAGGGGTTGTTGTGTGGTGTTTTTCTTACTGATGACCTTTTTAATATCTATGTATTATTAGAGGTTGCAACCGTTGTAGTGGCAATACTTATAATGTATAAAAGAGATATTCGCTCTATGTATGATGGTATGGTATACCTACTCTCTCAGGTGGTTTGTATGCTGTTTTACCTTTTTGGGATTGGATATCTTTACAAGCTGTT
>CAYJOX010000003.1:10363-16121 GCA_964371915.1 uncultured Oscillospiraceae bacterium | reverse complement strand
CGCTTGTTACTCCCTTTGCATTTATCATGACGGCAATCTGTTTAAAGAGTGCTTTTTTTCCACTTTTTAGCTGGTTGCCACGTGCTCACGGAACTCCAAGTGCACCCTCGGCCGTCTCGGCGATACTATCAGGGCTTTATGTGAAAAATGGCATCTATCTATTTTTTGTTTTTGTTAACCTCTTTTCACCTGCGATAGACTATGCATGGTTTTTCACCATTATCGGAGGGTGCACCGCAGTGTTAGGCTTTATTATGGCGCTATCTCAAACCGATATTAAACTAATGCTAGCGTTTAGCACAATATCACAGATAGGGTTAATATCTCTAGGGTTAACGGCTCAGGATGAAATTTCTACCTATGGTGCACTATACCATATAATCTGCCATGCCCTCTTTAAATCTTTACTCTTTCTTTCGGCCGGAATGATAATAAAGCAGTATGGCACCAGAGATATTCGGGAGATACGCGGCGTAATGCGCACCATGCCACTTACAGGAGTCGCAACTTTTCTTGGGGTTTTGGGTATAAGCGGGGCACCGTTTTTTAACGCCTCAATTTCTAAATATTTTATGCAGTACGGAGCGAGGGGAAGTATTACCGAAATGCTTATTCTTATCGTAAATTTCGGAACGATTTTATCCTTTGTTAAATATTCTCACATGCTATGGGGTGGGGCCTCTACCCCTCTTAGGCAGGGTAGAGCCAAAAAGTTTGTACTTTTAATATTAGGGGTAGGATGCCTTGTCGGAGGCGTATTCGGCGTAGATGCCATAAATATTATTTTTGATACGGCTGTAGCGATAGATACCGGGCTTTACATCGAGAAAACCGTCATCTACCTAGCAAGTGTGGTTGCCGCAATCGCACTATATTACCTTGTGCTTAAAAAAAACCGTTATCTATACAAGCTACGAAGAGCTTCGCTTAACTTTCAGCAGATAGTAATGGCAATACTGCTTTTTTATATCTCGCTGACGGTGGCATTATCATTATGACTAATCTATACCGGGGGTGCGCACCAAATATTGGCGTGCATACTCCCCTCCTGTGTCGTCGGTTAGGGTAAGGTTAAGGGCTATGGTACTACCTTCGCCTACCCCCTCCACTACCTTATTCCAGCTTAGGGCCATGTCATAACCCATATAATACCCCGGTGCAAGCACCGGCATTTGTTCCGTGTCCTCGGTGCCCGCATAGCTCCTTAGCAGAATCTTTTTTGTTTCATCTACGCTGTAAAGTGCAGTATAGTTTTCTGTCTCTATCTTTAGTATAGCTGTATCATCCAAATCAACGTTGCGGGCAACCCTAATGTCGTCAACTAGCTCTGCCATAACCTCTGTTGCAATAATTTCAACCCTACCAACCTCAATTATATCCTTGGTCAGCCGCTGGGTAGTGCTAAAAACAAGGGTAATGCCACCAAGCAGTATGCCTAGCAACATCATGCTAACCACCGTTTCGATTAGTGTCATTCCGCTATTATTATTAATAGTTTTTAGCATCCTATTCCCCATAAAAGTATACAAGGCTATCTGTGCGTTTAAGAGTTACCGTATCTATTACGGTTGTTTCTCTTTTTGGATAAGCATTAAGTGTTAGCTTGGCTTGGGCTGGCTGCACCTCAATTACAACATCACTATCATAAGCATAATCCTGCGATAATATTGCGTTTACGGTATCCTGTGCAATGTCATTTTTCTGCCTTGTATTCCTTAATATGTTTTCTGCCTGTGTTAGCATTCCGGCTATCGCTACAAACAATATTGCAAACAGCATTATCGAAATGACGGTTTCTATTAGGGTTTCCCCCTTGTTGTTAATCAGTAATCTTAGCATAATTTTGTAGTTCCCACGTTCCGTAGTTTGTAAGAAAATCTTCATTCCCCTGTGCACCGCTAAGCTTAAAGGACATAGCATATCTTGCGGTTGAGCCCGGGCCCTCCTCTGCCAACGTATCCCCATGGCCGATTGTGGCAGTTATATTTAGCACCCCTGCCACCTCGCCTGTATATAGCACCCTTAGGTCGGTCATGTCAATCTCACACTCGAAGGTGTGGTTTTTTATTGTGCCATCCGGTAATATCTCCTCTACATTAATCTCAAGGCTATCATAAAGCAGATTGGTTGAATCAGAATCATGCGCATATACAGTGGTTACTAGCTCCGTTTGCAGGTTGTTGGAGGCAAGCGGTTCTGTAGTGTCGTTTAACATTGTAGCCAGTGTGTATCTTATCGATTGCGCAAACAAATCTATCTGTGCCAGCTGTGTCCTACCCTCTATAACATTTGCGGTGCTAAGTGCGGCTGTTAGGGTGGAGGTTGCAGCTGTTATAAGAAACAACATCGTAGCAAGCAAAATCATTAATGATACGCCACCTTTATCCGTTAATATTAAAACAGCCTTTTTAATTTCTCCCACCTCCCTATCTGTCGTATAATAACAGATTATCGTTAACCGTATCCGATACTATCGGTTTTGTGTTCACTACGCTAAAATCTGTTTTTGAATATAATATCTCAAGCTCGCCGCTGAACTGTGTGGTTGATGGTAGAAGCTTAAAGCTTAGAAATTTGGTTTCGTTAGGCATTACCTCGATATCAAACACCCTGATGGTGGCACCGTCTAAAAGAGGATCATCTTCGATAACATAATCCTCGCCCAGAATTAAAAAACTATTGCCATTGTCTAGCGATACTGATTGTGTATCGATTAATATATTTTCACTGCAGTTGATGGTGATACTGCCTCTGCTTGTCCTGTCGTCACTTGTGTTTTTTATCGCAATTTTTATCAAAGGCCTAAAACCGTCAATAATTTCTGATGATATCTCCACCACTGCGGGTGATAGGAACGATGATGTTGCATAGGGTACCTGTGTCGGCTGTGCTCCCGGTGCGAGTGGGTATGGGTAGGTCGGTAGCTGTAGCCAGTTAGCAAGTCGGTTGTCTGCGTTTTCAGAAAGCCAGCTACGGTTTATAAATTCACTTCCAAGTGCTATAAGCCCAGCCCTGTCATCGGTGCCATAAGCAGGCAGAGATTCATTATAGTTATACACCTTCCAATCGATACCGTTTGAAGAATAATAACCTCCGCTCAAAAACACGTTGCCCTGCATTGTAATGCCTGTAGCTTTGCTATCGCTGATAGGGTTAATCATATCGGCTGTGCCATCTCCCGTTACATCAACTGATGGGGCAAGGGCGAGATAGAGAGAATCCATAACGGCCCCCTCTCCATAGCCTACAATTCCCCCTATAGAGTAGAACGGTTCGTTCCCACCGATTCCTATTGCCGTACCGTCATAACCTATTGGCTCTATAGGGAGTGAGGTATCATCGGTAGCATTGCTTACGAAATAGCTATCCTGTATCACGCCGCCCTCCTGCATGATGCCTGCGATCCCGCCTATAACATTATCTGCAACCAATATCGCAGCGTCTATAACACCGCTGTTGATAATAACCCCGCTATTATCACCTACTAAACCACCGGCGCCCCTCCTGTTGGGTGCATAGATATCTCCGGATCCGGCTTCAGTTCTTGTTATAGTAGAGTTTATCACTCTTACATTATCTAGTTTGCCGGTAGCCATATTAACTGCAACTGCGCCGCCTACCTCTAACGGACGATTTGTTCCGGCAGGTACTGTTGTGCTACCGGCATAGTTGTAGTAGCTTGAGCTTACAGTTGAGGAGTTTATGGTTACATCTTCAAGGATGCCTGCATTTTGAGCTACTGCCACAGCACCGATGGTAAGGCCGCTTGGTTTTATATTAAAGTTGTTTAGCGTAAGGCTTTTGATTGTTGCGTCTGGGGAGGTTTCCTTAAACAGGGCGACAGCACCACCTGAAGCCGATGCATAAAGATTGTCTATGCTATGATTTGAACCGTTATAGACACCTGAAAAAGGGTGAACCGTACCGGCTACCGATGATGCACTCTCCATTCCTGCGCCGCCAATATAGATTCCACTATTGTATTTAAGGTTAGAGAAGAGATTGCCGGCCGGCTTTGAGTATAGCGAGTTATACGACCATAAGCTTGGATCTTTGTTGCTACTGCCGGACGGAAAGCTTTTGTTGTAGTTTAACAGGTTGATGTTAAGTTCCTGCATATAGCTTGATAGGTGTGATGTGGAGGATGAAAATCTGCCGATATTATCAATATGCCTTGGTGATCTTATCGCATATACGATGTCCTGTGGGTTGGCAGTTGGCATAAAGATAGACATAGCCTTTGCGAAAAGAGGGTTAACATAAAGTGCGTGTAACCCCTCTTTATCAGAGTTAGAGATAGAAACATGCAGTACATCGTTAGTATCACCATAGATTGCCGTGTTAATCGAGTTTTGAAAATCTGCATTGTCTATAGTTAATAGGGATTCTATATCGGTAGAATCCCTATCGGTGCGAAAACGTTCGGTGAAGTCATCGTTCGCGGGGTTGTTTGCATAACGGTAAAGCCAGCTGCCTATCTCGTTCGATATCTCTACCCCATTTATAGAAAAGATAATATCGTCCGACTCTAGCATGGTATAGGGTCGGTTTATCCTAATGGTATATCCATCTGAAAGAATTCGATAGTTTGTATAGGTATCGGTATCTATTAGGGTGTTTTGCATGGATTCTGTAGTCGATGCTGATAAACTGTAAACCCCTACCTCCGGGCTGTTTGGGGCCTCTGTGTTGCCGTATATCTCATAGTAGACTATCTGTGCGCTAAATTCCTCAAGCTTTGCTACCGGCCACTCAAAACTCATGTTTGATTGAGGAAGTGTCCCACTATCAGGTAGCTTATTGCCATAATAAGGGTAGGGGTATGCATCGCTATCAATACCGGTGTTCAGAGAATCACCTACATCTTTTACAAAGTTATAACCACCGATCTCGACAAAGTTGATATAAAATTCACTTGTGGAGTTGTTAAGGTATGAATAGATGCCGTTTGTACTTATAGGCTGGCCCAGCCCATCGGTAACAACATCAATATTAATGTTTTGTGGCGGAGTTGTTGAATCGTTATCGTCTGGGCGAAGTAGCTGCCCGACAAGATAATAACAACTTTCATCTGCGATAGCCTTTTTAGCAAGTTCAACATCTGCAAGATTATCGGCAAGGTTGGCCGATATCGTTTGATTTGTGCCTATAATAGGATTGTTAAAACGAGTGTATGCGGCTTCGTATGAGCCATTACGCTCAAACGGTGCAGGCGCAAGGTAAAGGATGTGATGTATCGAATCCTCCTTGATGCCTTCCCCAACCATACCTACAATACCACCGACAAAGTCATGCCTTATGTTTGTGTAGTCGGTATCGATGGTATCATCATCAACTACCGGTGAAGTTGTCGACACCGATAAAACGGTAATATGGTGAATGTAACCGGTGCTAAAACCCGTAACTATACCGGCATATTTTCCTGCATCCGGGCTAAGCCACTGGTTTACCGTGTTTTCTACCGTCACCTGTGGCTCTATAAACACAAGGTGTGATACCGTAGCACTATCGTCAAGCCGTTCAAACAGCCCTACCGAATCCCCGCCCTCGTTGGTATCGTAAATCTTCAAATTTATAATGGCATATGCTCCGCTCATATCTCCTTTGGTATAGCTTCCTGTATAGCTGCCGGAGAATTGGGGGAGTGGTGGCATCACTAAAGCTTCGTCAGTAATAATATTATCGTCTACGGCAAAGTTTATATCATCCGCCTGAAAAAACTCAATTCCCTTGGTATCCTTTGTAAATCTAATGTTAT
>CAYJOX010000003.1:0-10353 GCA_964371915.1 uncultured Oscillospiraceae bacterium | reverse complement strand
TGCCTTGGAGTAGCCACCTCATATGGTGAATCGCCTGTAAGATAGTAGGGGTTTTTCATGTTGGATACAGCTAGAACTTCGCCGGATGCCACCTGAGTTGCCGATACGGTGATACCACTTTGCGGGTCGATGAGTATGCCATACTCTGCTTCATACCTTGAAACAGAGTAGGCCTGAGCCGCTGCATCGGTCATGTCGGAAGCAACATAGTCTAGCACCCAGATAAAGCGTGCAAAATCATCATCAACCGCACCGGATGTCTTGTTGTCGTTACGAAAAATTAACTCGTTGCCATTACTGTTAAAATCTGCAATTGCATCCTCAAAGCTTCCGGTTTCATCAAATATAGATAGATCAAGGTCTACTATAACCTCAACCCCATCAATAGCAAGATTAATAGTTTTACCAAGGGCAGATTTTTCTATTAATATTTCGGCATATAGCACATTTTGCAGATAGTCGCCGGCATCGCCTGCATCAGAAAGCGGCTCGTTTGTATTTACAAAGTCCGGTGAGGATATAATGTCATCCCTATACCCATCATAGAGAAATATCGAAACATTTAAATTGTTTTTTGGTGGTGTGTCTCCTGTGTAATCTACGCCATAGTATCCCTGCGCTCTTTCCTCTGCAAGAGTGTAGGGCCGTTCACCTGTTATGTTTGAGTGCTCGTCTGCTGAATCATAGCTTAGCTGTTGTGCCGTGTCACTATAAAAAACCGAAAGCACCTTTGCAGTTAAAATATTATACTCTAGGATTATTGCGTTTTTAAGAATCTCGGCATCGCCAAGGGCCGGCTCAAGTAGTTTATGCAAGGTGCTATCCGGAAGATATCCTGCCGGTTTTGATATATATCTTACATAACCGGATGAGCCGTTATCCATATCGCCGGTTGGGTATAGCGAACCTAGCTTTATATAGACATTATTTAAGGCGCTAATATCAAAATCGGTGTTAAGTTCATCTGAATAGCCCCCCTGTTCATCCTGTAAAAAGTAGTTTCCGGATAGTTCACCATCATAAGAACTCTTGAGGGTTCCCAGTGCACGTAGCCGTGATAAGCTGTTTTGAGCAGCAAGAAATATAGTTTTTGCATCCTCGTTTCGTCGGTTTTGTTGCCCTTCCTCTATAAAACCCATAAGAGACGGCACGGCAATTGCCGCCATAACTGCAACTATTGCAATTACGACGATCATCTCCACCAGTGTAAATCCCTTGTTGTAAGAAATTTTTTTAAACATCAAAACCTACTAAACGTTAAACGAGACAACCCTTAAATATAGGTCAACTAAATTATCGCCAAAAAATACCGCGCTCACACAACCCATTGCAAGAGCAGGGCAAAACGGCACACGATTTTTATAGGGTATTTTAAACAATAAGTTTCTAATTATTAATACAATACCGGCCGACCCCATAATAGTTATTGCGATGAGAAAGGCTACAACAATTAGCCTTGAGCCCAGTAACAGCCCCGCAACAGCCATGAGTTTAATGTCGGCACCGCCAAAGCCTCCTGTAAAGCATGCAATTAAAAGCATTGGAACGGATATAATAAAAAATCCAACTAGATATAAAAACAGCTGTTGTAAATCTAAGATAATACCGATAAGTGCTAATATCGCTATGCAGACATGCATACTATCCGGTACAGTCAATGTGTAGATATCTGATAGGGTAACTATTGCCATAACGGTAAAAAATAGGCAGTATATTATTGCCCTATAATCAAAGGCGTATATATAACCATACGCCGCAAAGAGTAGAGGAAGCAACAACATTACCGTGTATACGGCAACAAGGCTATCAAACACACCCTTAAACCTGCGGCGTATATAATTATCTATAGCTATATCGGCAACGACTCCTGTGAAGAAAAAACCAACCGTTATCACTTATATTGCCTTCCTTGTTTTGGCTTTATCGTCTGCACATTCTTTAAAGTGCAGAGCCTGTCGGGCGGTAGTCGATGATGTTTGGAACTTCGTCTGCAAGGTCGGAAAGGTAGCCAAGTCGTCCATTTTCGATGTCGTATAGCATAACGCCTTCGTCAGAGCTATCCTCGTCCCACCAGCTAATCCATCTTATGCTACCGTTGTTACGGTAAAAGCCGAACCTAAACTTACCGGAAAAGTTATCTCCAAGTAGCTTTATAACTTCCTGCGAATATTTATCATCCGGGGGATTATCAAGGTCTACATATCCCGATATATAGTTGTTAGTGGTGCCGGCGAGCTCGGTAGGGCTAACATCTACCGATGCCGCCTCAAGTGCTGTGTAGAGTGTTCTAATGGCGGCTTTATCGGTAGTTTCCTCGGCATCTCTACGGTAGCCTGCAACTGCCGGAACCGCTATGGCGATTAGAATAACTATAATCAGTATTACTACCAACATCTCGATAAGGGTAAACCCTGCTATGTTTTTTTTATGCATTACATTTTTCATTTAATCTCCTTTTCACATATAAAATATGTAACTCCGGAAGGAGGGGTGTTATAGTCTACTCTATAACATCACTAAGAACCATGGCTTCCCGTACCGATATTATACCCTTAACTGCTAGTTCTATAGCCTCATCGATGAAAAAATTTTGGTTTTTGGTTTCCCTTAGATAGGAAGTAATATCACTTGTATTCTTACGGCTAACTATCATGTTTCTTATAGTAGCATCGGTAACGATAATCTCACACACAGCACGTCTACCGATATGTCCAAGGCCATCACATCTTGTGCATCCCGGGCTGTCGTACAAAACCTCCTGGTTAACATTGTATCTGTCTAAAAATGCACGCTCGGCATCATGCGGGGTGTACTCTGTTTTGCAATAAGGGCAGAGTGTGCTTACTAGGCGCTGTGCAACCGTTGTAACTATAGAGGAAGCTGCCACGTATGGTTCAACCCCCATGTCTACAATTCGCATGAAGGCAGATGCCGCACTATTAGTGTGCATAGATGCAAGAACAAGATGCCCTGTTATAGCGGCCCTTGCGGCTATATCAGCCGTCTCGGTATCTCTGATTTCGCCTATCATTATTTTATCGGGGTCCTGCCTAAGCAGTGCCCGCAGGCCATTTGCAAAGGTTAGCCCCGCACGGTTGTTTACCTGAGTTTGGTTAATTCCTTCAACATATTTTTCTACCGGATCTTCCACCGTTAAAACATTTGTACTTACATGTGCAAGCTCTGATAGTAGGGAATATAGGGTTGTGGTTTTTCCGCTGCCGGTGGGGCCGGTAATTAGGACAAGCCCGTTAGGCAATGATATAGCCTTTCGAAGCACCTTTGCATCCTCTTTCGTAAAGCCAAGGTCTTCAAGTTTAAGAACCCCAAGCCTACTATCGGCAAGTAGTCGTATTACAATTTTCTCGCCAAATACCGTCGGCATACTCGCAACACGAGCCGATAGTTCCTGTTCGTTAATATCAAGAGAAAAGCGCCCGTCAAGCGGGATTCGTTTCTCTGCTATATCCATGCCGGACATTATCTTAACCCTTGTGATTATGGCCGGTAGTGTGCGGCTGTTCATTCTTACAATCTCTGATAAAAGTCCATCCACCCTAAATCGAATTCGTACATCCTGCGAGGTAGGCTCGATATGAATATCGCTGGTGCCGCTACTATGCGCCTGTATAATAAGGTTGTTAATAAAGCGCACTATCGGCACATTACCAAGGCGGCTCTCCGCACTATCGCTTTCCGACTGCTCGAGTGCCTCTACCTCGTCAGCCATCGAGCTTGTGGCATTTAGGGTGTCGGCTGCATTTACGATAAGCTTTCGGTCGTAGTGGCGTGCAATACTATTTGCAATGTCTGCCCGTGTAGCGAGGCAGGGGGTAACTCTCTTGCCGGTTGTGGTTTCTATTATGCTTAGCATATCATAATCCAGTGGGTCGGCAGTCGCAAGATAAAGCTCGTTAGATGTTAGCCGGTAGGGTATTACATTGTATTTAACCGCAATTTCATGTGGTAGAAGTGATATTACATTATCAGGGATTTTAATTTCTGCAAGCGTAATATAGTTAATATGGAGTGATTTTTGCAGAACCCGCAAAACCTCCTCCTCTGTTACTACGCCATTATCTACCAAGATATCTCCAAGCTTTTTTCCGGCAGAGTTTTGTTGGTGTTGTAGTGCACTTTGAAGTTGTGAACTTGAGATAAGACCGCCCTCAACAAGCATGTCCCCTAAACGCTTTCTTTCTACCATAACAATATCCCTTTACCTATATATCATCAGTATTTATTATATAACGGTACTGCTCGAACTGTAATGCTACTGTAATATCAGCCTCGTTTGAATATGTGTCTATCTCTGCCGAGGTCATAACGGTATAGATATCATCTCTCGACATTTCGGTAACATATTCGATTATATCGTAGACACTGCCGGTTACCGTTACTGTTATCGGCTGCCTTACTACCTTATAGTAACTGTTTATCAGCTCAACCTCCTGCAAGGATAGCTGCCCTACAACTAATTCATGATCTGCTACTGTCTCTATCGTCTGTGTCTGCTCGTCTAAAACTACTGCGGTAGAATCACCTAGTGCAAGCGCAGATACCAAAAGCCCATACTCTGTAGCCGTATCAACAAAGCGGTTATGCACAGAATAATTATCGTTATCGCTAAGCTCTAGGCCTATAGCAGTAATCCTAGAGTCTGATTCTAGGATTGCCTGGGATAGTTCCTCACCCTGTGCGATATCCAGCTGTAGCTGCAATATTTTATCGTCCAGAACTTCAACCTGCTCCAGCTGCTCCAAACTTCTGTTTATAATAGGAACAGTAATAAAGTAGTTTAGTAGAAACAGTATAAATACTGTGATTGTTGCGGCAAGAATATACTCGTCCCTTTTACTCATCGGCCACCTCTCCTGTAATTGTAAATACTACCTCGGCCCCATTATCGCTAAAACCATAATAGTCTACGCTTTTAAAGATGTTAAGCTTTGTAACGGCCATTACATAGTCGGCAGCCTGTTGTTCGTTTTGGCCTATACAGTTTATGTTATAAGTGCCGTTTATATAGCTGACATTGATGACGATGACCCCTTCCGGAGAATTATCTATAAGGGTATAATATGTCTCTTTGTTAAACTCGCTAAGGGTTTTAAGTTTCGCGTTAAGAGAGTTAAACTCGCCCTCGCTCTTTAGTTTAGAAACAAGGCTCTCTCTTAAAACGCTAAAATTTTCAATCTGCTGCAATACCTGTGGGGAGTTTAAAGCTCCCTGTCTCTGCTCTACCATGCTGTTAAGGTTGCTATCTACAGCATAGGCTGTGCCGATTATTAGTATATTAACTGCTATTACAATAGAGGAAACTACGAGCGGAACATTAAAACGTTTTGTGGCCTTTGTGTTTTTTGTCTTATCGGATACCTCGAAAAAATTAATATTGTGTGTTGCTTCTGCTAACAATGCACCTACCGTATAAACAGCCTCACTATCGGAAAAGGATTTTATTATATCCGATAACAGATGGCAGGGTATACCCAAAGATTCTCTTACGGCCTTAGCAGTATTCGGATCCTTGTTGTTGCCGAAAAGCACGATATCGTCTATCTGTCTGCCGGGGAATTTAATGGATTGATAGGAATTAAGCTTCTCTAGGTCTTGTATTAAGGTTGCCCTGCTACCCTCTAAGGCATCGGATAGTGAAGTGATATCACCTTGCATTAGCCTAGTGTTTCGGGTGATAATGTTTTGCGGCGGATTTAAAAGATGTAGTGTGATATCTTTCTGTGATAACCTTACAACTGCAACCGTTTTGTTTGAGAAATACCTGTTGATAAAAAGGTGCGCCGCATACTGGGATGGTATTAATGCTTTAGCTGTTTTGCCAAGCCTTGACAACATCTTCTTGCTGTTATCTACAAGCGATTTTTTTTGTGCATAGGCAATGAAGGTGTTTTTTCCATCGCTGTTTGTTGTAGCTGTTTGCATATAATAATCTACATAATATTCCTCGGCAGAGATATTTGAAAAAACCTGTGATTCTACCGCTGTGCGCTGTTGGCGATTATTTTTTTCTTTGTACAGCGCAACTGCGCTGTATATAGTTGGCGCAAACGAGAATGTTAAAACAACATTTCTATCAGAAATGCCAACCAGCATCTCGGATAAACAGCGTTCAAAGATGTTAAAATCTATCTCTGAATCTGACCTGAAAAAGCCTTCAGGTATGCTAAGCGACCTGCTACTTAATATATTAATGCTCTTGCTTGATTTTTTGGCGACAATCACCTCAATAAACTCACCGCTAACATCTATACAGATCAAAACTTGGCTCCTTTACTTATCTTAAAATGTTGCAATAGTGCCGTAACCGTTATAGATAGGCACGAGTACAGATATTAAGATTATTGCAACCACTACGGCCATTACGACAAGTAGGGCCGGCGCAAGTATTCCTAATATCGTTTCTATCGCACTGTCTGATTCCCCCTCGTAATATTGTGCGGTTGTGTTTAGCATACCATCCAGATCACCGGTTTCCTCACCAACCGCTATCATACTCGGTAGCATACTATCGAAGATGCCTATATCTGATACCGCCTTGGAAAGTGCAACCCCCGAGCTTACATCCCGCATGGCAAGCTCTAATTTTTCTGCCATATACCGGTTGTTTATTACATTTGTGGAAAGCCGCAACGTATCAAGTAACGGTAGGCCGGCGGCATAGAGTAGCGAAAGGGTAGAGCTAAACCTACCGGAATATATCATCTTTGTCAACCTACCTATTAATGGTGTTTTTAGCTGTATCTTATCGGTGAAGTAAACCACATTTTCCAGCTGTAATATTGTCCTTGTTAAAAAAAATAATAATACAGCTAGAATTATCAATATCGGCCAAAACTGTGTTACTATATTCGAAATCGATATCATAAAACTAGTCAAAGCCGGTAGCTCCATCCCCTCGAACATTACAAAAAGTTCCGGCAACACAAAGCCAAAAAGGGCCACGATAACCCCTAGTGCTACGATGCCTAGCATCTTTGGGTACGATGTTGCACTTTTAATCTTACGATTAGTTTTTAGCTGTTTTTCGTAATAGTCGGACATACGCAAAAAAATACTGTCGATATTTCCACTCTCCTCGCCGCTTTGCACCATATAGTTGAATAAAGGTGTAAAGCTTTCGCCCTGTTCCATCATGGCCTCGGATAATGGCATACCACTACGTACCGATTCATACACTCGGCGGTAGAGCTGCTCGGTTTTATTGTTTGTGGCAGAACCTATCAGTAGATCAAGGCTGCCGGTAATGCTAATTCCGGCGGAAATCATAGTGCCCATCTTTTTGCAAAATAGTATAAGTTCCTTGCTAGAGAGTTTGGTTGTAGGGGCTGATTTTTTAGCCTTGCTTTTTTCAATTCGGTAATCAATACATATTAACTCACGCTCATCAAGCTCTTTGAAAAATTCATCCGCATTGTTAGCCTCTAGCACCCCTTTAACCAGTGCGCCTGCTGGGCCACGTGCTGTATACGAGTAATAAAGCAAAGCTTTTCCTCCTTAACTATAATAATTTATTCTAAACACAATTAAAAAAAATATACTTGGTACAAAAAAATAGATAAAAAAAGGAAACAATACATAGCGTATTGTTTCCTTAGGGATGGTAAAAAGCTTTATATAATAGCCGTGGCAAGTAGTATCATAAGAGGTAATGTCACAACACATAAAATGGTTGAAAGGGTAACGACCTTTATCGTAAAATCAACATTGCGCCCATACTGTTGTGCCAACAAAGCGGATACGGTTGCGGTGCAGGTTGCTGTACAGATAACGGTGGAAAGAACAATGGTTTCATCTAGCTTGTAAAATAAATTTATTAGGTACAAAAAGCCGATGAAGATAATGGGTATCAGTAACAGCTTTATACATACCGCGAGCAGTATCTTCTTATCGGAAAACATTCCTTTAAAGTTACACTTTGATATAAAAACTCCAAGAATAATCATGGCAAGTGGGGTGTTAAGGCTTGAAATGTATCCGAGTGTCTGGGAAAGTAGTTCGGGAAAGCGTATTTCGCTAATATAGAATGTAAAACCTACAATCACAGCCAATATTGCGGGAGTGGTTATTATTTTTTTAAACCTCTTTGCCAGCGAAAGATTGTCTTTGTCAGCGACGGTTGAAACACCATGTGACCAGAAAAACAGGTTATAGACAGCAATATAGGCGGTGCCGTAAAAAATACCTGTATCCCCAAATAGCGCATAAAGCAGAGGGAACCCCATGAAAATGCTGTTGGGATAGGTGATAGACAGTATGCATATACGGTTTTGCCATGTCTTCGTACCAAATATAAGTGTTGAGACTATAGCGCCGGTTGAAATTGCAACGGTGGCAACTATTAGTGTTACAGCTAGGTTAATAGCCATGTCCGGTGAGTAGTCCGCTTGAAAGGAGTTTAGTATAGAACACCCTATCACAATCGAAAGCAGGATGTTAGTAAGCTCTTTAACGGTGGTATCGCTGATAAGCCCACGCCGATCTAAAAAGAACCCTACACCCATCAGGATAAACATTACTATAATTTGGTTAGTTAGTATTAATGCAAAATCCATCTAATCCAACTTTAGCACTGCTGTAAATGCTTCGCTTGGCACCTCTACGCTACCGAGCTGGCGCATCTTTTTCTTACCTTCTTTTTGCTTTTCAAGCAGCTTTTTTTTACGTGTAATATCGCCGCCATAACATTTTGCAAGAACGTCCTTGCGCATTGCGCTTACCGTCTCTCTCGCTATAATTTTACCGCCGATAGCAGCCTGTATCGGAACCTCGAACATCTGCCGTGGAATGCTCTCTTTAAGTTTTTCGGCAATTCTGCGCCCTCTTTCATATGCCTTGTCTGTGTGCACTATAAGTGAGAAGGCATCCACTATATCTCCATTAAGCATTATATCCAACCTGCAAAGCTTGGATTTTTCGTAACCGCATAGCTCATATTCATAGCTTGCATAGCCGCGGCTACGGCTTTTTATAGTATCAAAAAAATCATAGACAATTTCCCCTAAAGGCAGAAGGTAGTGCAGATCGACACGGGTAGGATCGATATACTTCATGTCTTTAAATATGCCTCTGCGATCCTGACAAAGATCCATGAGAGCCCCAACATATTCGGTCGGGGTGTAGACATGCGCATTTACAAACGGCTCCTCACTGGTTGCGATTTTAGTTACCTCAGGATAGTTGGTGGGGTTGTCTATCATCATCACAGTGCCATCGGTGAGGGTTAACTTATACTCAACAGAGGGGGCGGTAGTCACAAGCTCCATCATGAACTCACGCTCAAGCCGCTCAATTATTACCTCAAGATGCAATAAACCTAAAAAGCCGCACCGAAAGCCAAAACCGAGAGCAACCGATGTTTCCGGAACAAACGATAGTGATGCATCGTTTAACAGAAGTTTATCGAGAGAATCGCGCAGGTCGTTATAACGGCTTCCATCGGCAGGGTAGATGCCGCAGTATACCATCGGAACTACCGGGCGGTAGCCGGGTAGTGGCTCCTGTGTAGGGCCATTTGCCAATACGACGGTATCTCCAACACGTGTATCACGTACGTTTTTTATAGATGCACAAAGGTATCCTACCTGGCCGGCATGTAGGTTGCCGGTAGGAGCCATGGATATTGCACCGTTATGGCCTAGCTCGGTAACGACATACTCGGTGCCGGAGCGGAACATCTTTATTGTATCGCCGACAGACACACTCCCATCAACCACGCGGATGTAGACGATTACACCTTTATAGCTATCATACAGGCTATCGAAGATTAAAGCCCGAAAGGGTGCGTTGACATCACCGGATGGTGGTGGAACGTTTCGAAGCCCATCTTTGCCGATACATGTGGGGCTTCAAGGCAGGGTATGCCTATTATCTCCTCTACTTCGTGCGCCACCCGCTCCGGGTCGGCACTGGGTAGATCAATCTTGTTTAAAATAGGAACGATTTCAAGCCCGCTTTCCACTGCAAGGTAGGTGTTTGCAAGTGTCTGTGCCTCAACCCCCTGCGATGCATCTATAACAAGTATTGCCCCCTCGCATGCGGCAAGGCTACGACTAACCTCGTAGTTAAAGTCTACATGGCCAGGTGTATCGATAAGGTTTAGCTCATAAAGCTCACCGTCGGATGCCGTATAATCTATAGTTACTGCTCTCGCCTTGATAGTGATCCCACGTTCACGTTCAATATCCATGTTGTCAAGCAACTGGTTTTCCATAAGGCGTTTTTCTACAGCACTTGTTTTTTCTAAAATCCTATCGGCTAAGGTTGATTTACCATGGTCGATATGTGCTATTATGCTAAAGTTACGAATATTCTTTTGAATGTCCATTGTTTCTC
>CAYJOX010000002.1:18235-24479 GCA_964371915.1 uncultured Oscillospiraceae bacterium | reverse complement strand
TAAGGTATCACGTTTTATCATCATGGTAAAATCAGTTTTATGCGGCCTGAAAACACAGCTATATCCGAGCAGTGTTAATATAGTTAGGCTTCAAGAAAGAAAGATTGAGGATTCCACCGTACGTGAGGTTCACAGCTACTTTATACTATACATGTTAATTATGATGGGGTCTTTTTTAATTATTTCGCTTGATGGGTTTTCATTTGAAACCTCATTTACCGCCGTTGTTGCCTGCCTAAACAATATTGGCCCCGGGCTCGAGATGGTAGGCCCTATCGGTAACTATTCGGAATTTTCTGCACTATCTAAGATAGTTTTATTCCTTAACATGGTTATCGGACGATTAGAAATATTGCCTATAATTATTATGTTTAGCCCCGCAGCTTGGAATGGGCGATGGACAACAAAAAAAAGAATGTAGCAAACCAACTATTATTGATATAGGGAATATTTTATATTTTATTTGAGGTTTCGTTATGCAACTTTTAAAGCTACTCGCGAAAAAGAAATTTTTCATCTATGCTATCCTACTGCTTGCCTGTATAGTACTTGTTTTAACACAGGCCTACAGAGGAATAAATGTTACACTTGAGAATGATACTACCGACTCGCTAAGTGAGCTTATCCAACAACAACAGGCATCCTTTGATAAGGAATTTGCATCTAATCGCAATAACCTTGAGGCTATTGTTAAAGCTATATCTGCCTTTGGCTACGATTATGAAAGCACTACAGCGTATATTCACTCGATACAGGATAACTATGGGTACGAGAGTTTATTGCTCACCGATACTAAAGGTGCGGGCATACATAACAACGGTGATCTTGTTGATATAAGTGAAATGTCATATTATGAAAAGGCACTTTCAGGAGAGCTTGTAACCTCAGAGCCATATACATCAGAATTTACCGGCAATACAGTTATGACGGTTGCCGCACCCATAGAGTACATGGGTAACATCGAGGGCGTAATTGCGGCAGACTTTAATACGGATTACCTTAATACACTACTATCCTCTACCGTTGGTGATGAGGGGTATGCAATGATTGTCAACAGCAGTGGAAAGGTTTTACTTACGACAGATCCGACATACGGTTACAATTTTCCACACGAAGATACAGTTTTTGAGCATGATACCACGCGTAGATTCATCGCCGACGATCTTATCAAGGGTTCTGATAATATTGTCTATTTTTCCTTGAACGACGAAAAAAGTGTTGCAATTTACCGCGCACTAGATCTAAACAACTGGCACCTTGTGTATGTAGTTCCGGAAGAACTTGTAAGAAATAATATTAACTATATATCTACCTTGTTACTCGCTGTAAGCTCAATTATAGTGTTTTTATTTATACTTGTTATCATATACATCTATCATTCTAAACAAAAAAGTTTAAAGCAGGTAGAGCGAGTAGCCTACTATGATGAACTTACCGGCCTTAGAAATGTGACCAAGATGAAGATTGATATTGCCGAGGTTCTTCGAGCTAACCCTACTAAACAGTACTGCCTAGTAAAAGGTGATATTGTGAACTTTAAGGCTATCAACGAGCTGTTTGATTTTAATGTGGGAAATGAGGTTTTGCGCACTGTTGCCCTTGCTGGAAAAGATATACAGGGTTATAATTTTATGCAGGCAAGGATGGCGGCAGACGAATTTTTAATGTTTGCAGAATATGAGTTTTTTGCTGACATGAAAAAAACCTCTGCTATGTATGAAAGCCGATTTAAAGAACTATTAACTTGCGCACCAGGGCACCAGATTAATTTTAGGCTCGGCAGATATTTAATAGAGGATAACAATGCCGATATAGATGAAATTATCAGCAATACAAACCTTGCACACAGCTATGCAAAGGAACATATCGGCGAGATATTCTGGGATTATGATAATAATTTTAAGGTACAGCTTCTAAAGAATACCGAGATGACAAACAAGATGGAGGCGGCACTTTATGATGAGGAATTTAGGGTATACCTACAACCAAAGTTTAGGGTAGATGATAACAAGATAATTGCTGCCGAAGCCCTTGTAAGATGGGTAGATGCACAGGGGAAATTTTACTTCCCCAATGATTTTATCCCACTTTTCGAACGCAACGGATTCATTGTTGAGCTTGATAACTATATGTTACGTCAAGTTTGTAAAATGCTACGTGGCTGGATGGATACAGGTAAACGCTGCATCCCTATATCTGTAAATTTTTCACGTGTTAACCTAAAAAATGCCGACTTTGTTTCTAGTATTAAGAATGCAATAAAGGATAATAATGTGCCTCCTGAGTATATTGAGATAGAGATTACCGAAACCAGTATTGCAGATAATGAGGCAGTGTTACTTGATTTATTGAGAGAGCTAAAGGCGGAAGGGGTTGCCGTATCAATTGATGATTTCGGTTCCGGTTATTCGTCACTGGGAATGCTCAAAAACTTTAAGGCAGACACCTTAAAGCTTGATAAAGTATTTTTTGATGATTATAAAGATGATATCCGAGGAAGCCTTGTTGTGGATGGTATCGTTCGCCTTGCCGGAAACCTTAATATGTACACAGTTGCAGAAGGAATTGAGGATATTGAGCAACATGGGTTCCTAAAGGAGATTGGCTGTGATGCCGCACAGGGATATTACTATGCAAAACCTATGCCGATAAACGAGTTTGAAAAATTGTATTTTAATGATAACAATAATTTGGAGTTATAAATAACATGCGAAGAAAAGACCGTGAAAGGCCTGCGGAGTTTGCGTTTAAGGTGTGTGATAGCTGTAGTTTTGCCACTATAGCCATGATTGATAGCAACAACCTCCCCTACTGTGTTCCATTAAACATAGTAAGAGAGGATAATGTTATCTATTTTCACTGCGCTAAGCAGGGGTTAAAAAATGAATCGCTAAACCTTAAAGGAGATGTATGCATAAGCTGTGTATCATCCTGCGAGGTTCTACAGGAAAAATTTACAACTCTTTACGAATCGGCCATTATACGAGGCGTTGCCACAGTTGTGACATCACAGGATGAGGTAAGAAAAGCCTTGAGGTTACTTTGTGAACGGCACACGCCCGATGTAATGGATATGTTTGAAAAGGAGTTGAGCCGAAGTATATCCGGCACCGAGATTTATAAAGTAGTTATAACGCAGATAACCGGCAAAAGCAACGTTTAAAATATATAACCAATACTTAACCATAAAATACCGGTGGGAGTCCGTGGTCTTTTACAAGGCTATGGTACTCCTTTGTTATATCGTTATATTTAGCTTTTACCGGGGAGGCAGATTCCTCAAGGTAATCCTGTAAATCCAAAAAATTATCGACCACTAGCTTAACAATATCTGCATCTAGCTTGCCTTGCTCTACCATCTCATTTAAGATATTTATGGTTTTGCTCCAACCATAGCTATCTTTGTAGCTACGTTTGCCAAGCAATGCGCTTGTTATATCTGCCACCGCAACAACCTTATCGCTTAGGGTTAGCTCCTCACCCTTTAAGCCTTTTGGATATCCACTGCCATCAAGCTTTTCGTGGTGCCGAGCCGCGATGTTAATTGTCTCATCATCCATCAAGCCTTTTAAAACTCTGGCAGTTTCTATAACATGTAGTTTCATAATTTCCATCTGAGAATCGGTAAGCCTACCATTGTGCTCTAATATTGAGGTAGGGGTTGTTACCTTACCAATATCATGGATAAGAGCTGCGGTATATAGCTGATCTTTACTATATTCATTAATCCCTAATCTTTCTGCTATAAAAAGTGCTACTGCGGTCGTATTTACCGAGTGCAGCATAGTTGCTGGGCTTTTAAAGTCTATAGAATAAATCATCATCAAAAGGTATGACTCAGCCTCATTTTTACTGAACGATAACGAGCCCAGTATTGTATCTGAAAAAATATTAATTCTTTCGGGTAGGTTGCCATCATCTATATCTTCTTCGAGCAACATCTCCTGTGCGGCCATAACAAATTTAGGGTCTAAACTCTTGTGTTTGGCTATCCTATTAATTAATGTTTTGTTGTCAAAGGCGTTAATAGTTCCAATATCAATTCGATCGGCAATATTTATAAGTTTCGCATAAGAAGCTAACTCCTCCCCTATGTCAGGAATATTTTTATAACCAAAATGATGGTACAAAATGGCATTTGCATATTCTTTAAGTGGGGTAAGATGTTTTAAAAATAGATACCCATATACAGAGTGCGCAATAACATCCACTGTTTCAAATTTAACCAAATTGTTAATTTCTTCTGTCTTGTACGCACCTATATCATGAAAAAGTGATAGAAGGTAGAGGTATTGCTCATTAAAGTTGTATCTAGGTAATTTTCTTGCAATTTTGCAGGCAAAATACCCCACACGGCTACCGTGCTCTACTAATCTTTCATCATTACATTTTAATGCCCTTGCACAAAGTCGAATAGCATTTTGATCGCTTAAGATTATACCCACTACTTCTCCTCATTATTTCAGCTCTACTACGGTTACTCCGTCCTCCCCTTCTCCATAAAGGCCCAGTCGATATTTTTTTACGCTACGGTGTGTTTTAAGATGTTGATGTAACCCTTTACGCAAAGCCCCTGTGCCCTTACCGTGTACAAGATACACCATGGTTAACCCGGACATAACGGCATTGTCTATAAAAATATCGGCAAGCATACAGGCCTCATCCACATTCTTTCCTATCAGCATAAGCTCACTATCTGCCTTACGGTCTACCTTAGAGGTTACCCCCTGTTGCCGAACTCGTCTAAGCTGCTTTTTGTCCGGCATTGCTGATCTTTTAGCTTTTGAAAGACGTGAGAATTGTACGGTTGAACGTATGTTTCCGGCAACTATTATCGCTGTTTTCTTCTTTTTATCTACCGAGAAAACAGTCACATTTCTTTGTAGATCGATAGAGAAGACATCATCACCTACATTACAATCCGTTATAGGCGTTAAATCTTTATTCTGCTCCTTTATCGCGATGCCCGAGAGCCCTTGTTCTGCCTGTCGTTGTAGCTCCCTTGCCTTTGTTGCCTTTTCGGTGTTGCTCATTCGCTCCTGCTTTTGCAACTTCCTTATCTCATCGGTTAATCTATGGGCCTCCTCCTCAACAGCGCTAAGAGCCTTCCTTGCGTTTTTCCTTGCCTCCTCTTTAATCTCATCGGCTTTTTGCTTTGCAAAAAACTGTTCTTTTTTTGCTGAATCAAGGATAGCGGCAGCCTCTGCCTTCTGCTCTTCGATAAAATCATGCTGGTTTTTCATCTCATTTTTAAGATTATCCAGCTCTCTTATAACCTTTTCAAAGCGCTTATTCTCGGCGCTTAGGTGTTTTGTGGCAGAGGAAATAAGTTCCTCTCGCAAACCAAGGCGCCTACCGATAAGAAAAGCATTCGATCTACCCGGTACGCCGAGTATTATTTTATAGGTCGGCCTAAGTGTTGCCACATCAAACTCACAACTTGCATTCTGCACACCATTAGTCTCGAGTGCAAAAACCTTTAGCTCGGCATAGTGAGTGGTAGCAATGGTGCAGGCGTCTGCCTGCATAAGCTCCTCAATAATTGCAGTAGCAAGTGCTGCACCCTCGGCAGGATCTGTTCCGGATCCAAGCTCATCTAACAGTACAAGCGAGTTAGCATCTACATTATCGAGTATCTCTTTTATATTTGTGATATGTGATGAAAAGGTTGAGAGACTTTGTTCAATGCTCTGCTCATCGCCTATATCTACAAAGATATTATCGTAATAGCATACCTCACTACGCTCTGATGCCGGTATCATAAAACCGTGCATAGCCATAGTGAGCAGTAATCCTACCGTCTTTAATGTAACCGTCTTACCACCGGTATTCGGCCCTGTAATTATAAGTGTGCTAAAATCTGTGCTTCCAAGGCCTATTTCTATCGGTACAACCACATCCTTTGAAATTAGCGGATGCCTCGCCTTTACAAGAGAGAAGGATTTATTGTTGTTGATAGTTGGCATAATCGCACTTTGCTGTATGCCAAGCTTCGCCTTTGCAAGCATTACATCAAGTGCTATCATTGCATCATAGCCTTTATATAACCTATCTGCAAGTGATGCTACGATACCGGTCAAATCTGTGAGTATACGCTCTATCTCACGTTGTTCCTCGTTTTTTAGCTGTAGTATCTTTGCATTTGCCTCTACTACCGCTGCGGGCTCAACAAATATGGTGGAGCCGGACGCCGACACGTCATGAATAACACCGGAAAAATCACCCCTATGTTCCGCTTTTATCG
>CAYJOX010000002.1:11248-18225 GCA_964371915.1 uncultured Oscillospiraceae bacterium | reverse complement strand
CGGTACAACATAACGCCCATTTCTCATCGCTACTACGTTATCCTGCAAATACTTGCCGATATCCTGCGATTTTATCGTCTGCTCTAGCCTAGTTCTTATCGATGCCTCGGTATTTGCAATGTCTCGCCTTATTCTAAACAGCTCGTTGCTCGCTTTGTCCGACATCTCAGTTTCGGATATGATTGATGTCGAGAGTATGTCTGCAAAATCCCTGTTTTGGTAGACAAGAAAAAAATCTTCCTCTAAAACCTCACTAAAACTTTCTACACTATCCCTGAACCTTAAAAGTCGGTTTCCATTCTTTAGCAGGCTTAGTATCTTCAGCAGCTCACCCATGGAAAGCATTCCGGAAAGTTCGGCCCTTTTTAATATAGAGGGGATTTCGTCGCTTACCGTGTATAGCGATGGTGCGCCCTGCCCTTGGCACATTACAGATAGTGCATCTACCTTAGACAGATGATAGCGCATATCCTCTGCATCTTTATAAGGCTCACATTCTAGTAGTGCTTGCATAGCTGCGGGGCTGGTTGCCAGCTCTACAGCTCTTTTTAGTATTATATCAAATTCGATAAGTTTTAAGTTTCTATTCATCTTCCTTTACTTCTATTAATGGTTGTGGATCTTTTGTAAGCTTATAGTAAAAGCTTAACGACTGCGGCTTTTTATCAAGATGCCAAAAGGTAAATTTTTCTATCTGCTTTACAAGCCCATTCTGCTTTAATTTTTTATGCTCAAAGGAAAATATATGCTTTAGATCGGAAAAAACAATGTGCCTCATTGCGGCAAGGTCAGCCGATGTGATATTACACTCTACCTTATTATAATCGGCACATTCTCCGCACAATATTTTCCCTGTTTTATAGTCAAAGTTGTGTCGAATTTCCTTATATTCACAGCAACAGCTACATGCAACAAGTGTAGGCATGAACCCATGGTCCGAAAGGGTTCTCAACTCGAAAATAACCTTGTATATATCAAGGTCACGTTGTTTTTTACCTATGAGATGTAGCGTGTTTAAAAAGAATGGTAGGTGTATCTTCGCCTCCTCCGGGCTGGGCTGTACTATGCGTATTAGCTCGGCTAGGTAAAGAGCCAAAGCAACACCCTCCATAGATGCAGTAAGGGAGAAGAACGAGTGTAGTGTCTCGGCCTCCTTTACGGTGTATATTCCCTTTCGCTCCGCTATAATAAATTCACAGTAGTGTAGTATAGACAGACCCGAAAAAAGAGCGTTTTTTGTGCCTTTGGCATTTTTGGCAAAACACTCTATTACACCTTTTTTTTCGGTATAGATTGTAAGCATACGCTCTGCCTTAACCGTCTCTTTTTCGGCAATAACTATACCCTTTGTAACAATATTTGACGGATTAACGGTCTGTTCTAAAGCCAAAGTTTTTAAGCTGTACATTGCTGTCACGCCAACCTTCTCTTACCTTCACAAAGCATTTTAGGTTAACCTTCGAGCCAAACAGCTCCTCCATGTCCATTCTTGCGGCTGTGGCGGCAGATTTTAATGTAATCCCCTTCTTTCCTATTATTATGCCCTTATGGGTCTGCTTTTCACATACAATATCTACATCGATATCAATTAACCCATTACTACGACGGGAAAACCTCTCACATGTTACGGCAATTCCGTGCGGAACCTCGTGATCAAGTGACAATAGAAGTTTTTCACGTAAAAGCTCGGCAACAAATGCTGTCTGAGGCATATCGGTAAAGCTATCGTCCGGGAAATGGTGCACATCTTCCTGAGAGTATGATGCTATCTTATCAAGCAGGATATCGGTTCCACGCCCCTCTAATGCCGATATACAAAGCACCTCCTCAAAGGCACCGGTCTGCACCAATATATCGCTTTGGCTTTTAATCTGATCATCGTTTAAAAGATCACACTTATTTAATACCCCAATTGCCGGAATTTTAGATTTTTTTATCCTCTCGATAAACTCTGTTTCCCCTTCCGATAATTTTTTTATCGGTGCAAACAACGCAACCACAACATCAACCTCGGCAAGGGAGTGTTTCGCATAGTCGGTCATCCTCTCACCTAGCTTAGTACGCACGTTGTGCAAGCCCGGTGTATCGTAAAACACATACTGAAGATCATCTTTCGTTACTATTCCGGTTATCCTATTTCGGGTTGTCTGGGGTTTGTGGGTTACTATGGCTACCTTTTCACCGACAAAAAGGTTTACAAGGGAGGATTTGCCGGCATTAGTGCGACCAATTACAGATACAAATACACTTCGCATTATTCTTTCCTAAAGATAAATATGAACCAATATGACACTGTTAAGCTTAATATAAATATAATCAGAAAGACAGGGTTTTTGATCATAAAAAGCCCTATCTTTCCAAGTTTACTAATATCAAAAAACAGAATTACTCCTATTATAGCCGCAACTACTGCATTAGTCAATACGGCGGCGGCGGCAATATCCTTAACCAAACCAACATGTTCACAATGATTTGGCTCAAGTTTCTCCCGACTTAGCTCAACTGCGCTGTTTAAAAGCTCGGCACAAAGTACCATTGCAATAACAACCAAAAGCAGTATAAACTCTATGCGAGACAGTTCAAACAAAAAGCCCAAAACCACTGCATAGGTTGCAGAAACTAGGTGAAACCTAAAATTCCTTTCGGTTTTTATCGCAGTTACAAAACCGTTAAATGCATAGGAAAACGATTTAAGGAACGCTTTCATCTGTCAATCTGGAAGGCGGTTGTCCTTGGGAGGCCAAGCTGGGTTAAGGTGAGTTCTTCCTTTTCTCTCATCTTTGTCGACTCAAGCCCACCCTTTTCGTGGTCGTATCCTAACAGATGATACATGCCATGAACAGTTAAAAATGCCAGCTCACGTTGTATGTCGTGGCCGTAACGGTTGGCCTGCTCTACAGCCTTTTCTAAGGAGATAACTATATCTCCAAGGATAGCCGCACCGCTTTCCTTGTTAATGTCGAACTTGCCATCCTCCCCCATAGGAAACGAGAGGACATCTGTCTTGTCATTAATATTGCGGTAATCGTTATTCAGCTGTTTTATCTCGGCATTATTGACAAGTGAAACCGTGACTTCGGCATCGGTGTTAAAGCCCTCATTTTTAAGCACTGCTTTACAGCTTCTTCTAATTAGAATTCTTGTTCCGGTAGGAATTTTAATCTCGTTTTGGCGATCTATAATGTATACCCTGTCTTTCATTGCCAACCTTTCTGTTCCTTGCTTGTTTTTCATGTTTTTCATATGCAGACACAATAGCTTCCACTATATGGTGTCTAACAACATCTTTGCCTGTGAGGGTAACCTTCTTTACCCCCTCTATGTTCTCGGTAACCTTTGCCGCCTGTACAAGACCACTCCTAACCTTATCAGGCAGGTCTATCTGTGTCACATCTCCTGTGATAATCATCTTCGAGCCGTTACCAAGCCTTGTTAAGAACATTTTCATCTGTTCTGGTGTTGTATTCTGTGCTTCGTCAAGAATTATAAAGCTTTCATCCAATGTTCGCCCCCTCATATAGGCAAGCGGGGCAACCTCAATTGTTCCTTTCTCTAACATTCTTGAAAACACTTCAGCACCAAGCATATCATATAGCCCGTCATATAATGGGCGCAGATATGGATCAACCTTATTTTGGAGATCACCCGGTAAAAAACCAAGTTTTTCTCCTGCCTCTACAGCAGGGCGTGTAAGTATGATCTTTGAGACCTCATGCGCCTTTAACGCCTTAACCGCAACTGCAACCGCAAGATATGTTTTGCCGGTGCCGGCGGGACCAATACCAAAGGTGATAGTAGAACTTTTTATTGCTTCAATATATTGTTTTTGCCCGACAGTCTTTGGATGAATGGGTTTACCCTTTATTGTTACCGCAACTAAATCACCCGATAGTTCTGCAATTTCTCCACCTCTACCGGCTTTGGCAAGGCCGATACAATAACGCATAGTCTGTTCGTCGAGCACCCGCCCCTGTGAAAGTAGTTGCTGTGCTGCAACTAAAGCATCTTTAGCAACGGTACTGTTTTCACCGCTAATCTTAAGTTCTCCGTCCCGTGCAACGGCTGTTATGTTAAGCTCTTTAATTAATACGAGTAAAAATTCATCTCGATGCCCAAGTAGTGATAACAACTCTTCAGAGCCGTTAAGTTCCAGTATTGCCTCTGCCATCTAACCTCATGATTTCCTGTATTTCTCTTTGTCTACATTATAGCAAAAATAACACAAAAAGTAAATACTTTTTATTCGATTTTGATAATATTTGCTAAAAAAGTATAGTCAACCTTGGTTATAACTTCTACATCACCGACCTCATAACTAATTTTTTTTGACAAAATCGTCAAATTATCATAATCTTCATAAAATTGCCTCTCAATACTCCTATCGGCCTTCAAAACCGCCTCCTCAGGCGTTAGCTCTATCTGGGTATATTCCGTTGCTGTCAGGCGTGTTTTTTCTATTGTAATAGGTAGCTTAAGCCCTAGGAAGGTTACCGGTGTAACGGTAGTCTGCCTATGGTAGTTATTGTAGAATTCCGGGCTAAAATATAATGGCACTTTAATATTAAAAAGGTGTACCGTATAGATGTCTTTATACTCATTAGTAGGCAGAAAATCGCTAACGATAAGCGGTTCCACTCGTGTATACTGTGATGTTACTATCTCGTTATCGATATTGATACTCACATTGTCAACCAGTAGCTGCCCCTGCAATACCGATTGATTAGGCTTAACCATATTATATCCTTTATACACCTGTACAGTAGAAATAATCCCGTCAAACGCCGCAACTAGGCGGCCATCATACTCCTCTACGGCATTAAAGGTTTGTGGTGTCTTGGCCGACACCTCTAAGCGTCCCCCTGCAAAATTAAGCTTAAAATATGAAAAGGTGTCACTTTTAGCTAAAATATTTTGCTCCGCCTCTCTAAGATGTTCACTATCGGCGAGACACCCTGAGTATATCCCCTCAGAAAATAACAAAGCCTTGGCTGAAATTGCATTTTCGCGTGATAGGGTTCCGGTGTCTATTCTCCACACTATTCCGGACAACAGATATAGAGTTATAAAAAAAATGCTACAAGCTACCGGCAGGCTCCACCTACGGTATAACCGCTTAAACAAAAACAGCGGCCCCGCCTTTCTTACAAGATATATCCTACACCCGGTCCCCCTCCTTAAGTTATGTATCTTTTTGTAGTGTCGTGCCGGAAGGCTAAAAACTATTCCCGTTTTCAGCCCCACAACCTCTTTAGGGGTAATACCGGATGTTGTTAGTCGGTTTAATAGCAGCTCACTATTGCCTCCCTCTGCACAAACCTGTATAGAGTGTGCTAAAAACCCTATTATGTTCATTACTTTACCTCATGCCGTTCAAGGCGTACACTTTGTACCGTACCGACAAGGCGTGTCCCTCGTTTTGAAAGGTTTACCAGGCGAAGATTCTTGCCGGTAAAGGTTAATGTAAGTCGCCCCTGTGTTACAACTAAGAGATCGCTTGTAAAGGAATTCACCTTATTACAGTCCTCTATTATTATCCTTCCATAGGTGTCGATCGTTAAAAAATTACGCCCTGCAACACCACTACCTGTAGCCGGCAGTCTATCCAACAAACTGTTAATGTATTTATTTCTTTTCATTATTACCTCTTTCTAAACTTCGGTAAAAAATCATATACTAAAGTATAGAAATTTAGCGGAGGATTTATGCAAGTTTTGAGGAGGGCATCCGAGTTTTTAGTTGAATCCGCCTGCTTTGCATTGTTGTTTTTGCTTTTATTTAATCCTGAGGCATCACTTGAAGCATTAAAAGAATCGGCAATATATGCAATATCAACGGTATCTGTAGCAATATTTCCTTATATGATAATGGCATCATTGCTATCCACCGGACGTTCTTCCGCTCTGCTTGGATTGCCGCTTGTCCCGATAACTAGATATCTAATGAAGGTCACATCTAAGAAGGCTGCGGCCGTTTTAGCGGTTGCACTGATAGGAGGGTTTGCCGCTGCCGGAGTAGTAACATCAAGGCTTCATAACTCAAAGGTATTAACCGACGCTGAGGCCGGTAGATTAATAGCCGCCAGCTACATACCCAGCGTTCCCTTCATGGTGCTTATTGTAGGTAAATCCACCTTCCAAAGCTATGAACTAGGCGTATATATTGCTTTAGCCGTTGTTACAGCCAGCATAATTACGGCCTCTTTATTATCGGTAGGTGCAAAGGTAGAAGATCATAATCACAATAGCTACGAAGCAGCGATAGATATCGGTACGCACATTAATAAAGCAATTAACGGCGCAACATTAAACACGCTCTATATCTGTGGCCTTATCTGCTTTTTTGGTATGATTAGCAAGATGCTCTATGTTTTTTTGGACACCGAGATATCAATAATAGTTAGCGGGGTGATAGAATTTTCGACAGCACTTAGATACACTGCGGATAACGGCATATATTTCGCTACATTTTTTTTAGCCTTACTGGGAATATGTTCCTATTTTCAGGTATCGGTTATTGCAGGCAAGGTTGCAAGCGCCAAAACATTTATAATAAGTAGGGCAATTTCGGCCCCACTTAGCGTTGTATTTCTCAAGCTTTTATTTTGGGTAAGACCTATAGATACAGCTGCTTTATCAAGCATGGGAAAGATATATATAATGCCATATCAATATAACATGGAAATGTCAATTTTAGTGTTTTTGATGATTATTATTAGTCTCACTGATTTTATATCAAAAAAAGGTTTACATTAGGACTAAAAAGGTATATTATATAGTTATAGGAAGTGATTTTGTGGACAGACATGGCAAAATATATAAAATCTAAACTATTTGGTGCAAATATCGAGCCGGCTTGCTGTTATTGTGAGTTCGGCAGTTTGGCGCAAGATAAAAAAATGATTTTATGCATAAAGAAGGGAATAACATCTCCTTACTATAATTGTAGAAAATTTTTATATGCTCCACTTAAAAGGGTTC
>CAYJOX010000002.1:0-11238 GCA_964371915.1 uncultured Oscillospiraceae bacterium | reverse complement strand
ACAAAAACTACGAGAATTTTCTCACGACGATTTTAAACTATAAAAGGAATAGCAAATGATTTACTTTGATAATGCGGCAACCACGCCGCTAAAAAAAGAGGTTTTAGATAAGATGCTTCCGTATCTTTCTACCGATTACTATAACCCCTCAAGCATATACTCTCCTGCACAAAAGGTTCGAGCTGAGGTAGAGGCTGCAAGGGAAAAAACCGCAAATGCAATTGGCGCAAAACCAAGGGAAATATATTTCACATCTTGTGGTACCGAAGCCATAAACTGGGCACTAAAGGGTGCTGCAAAGATGATGAAAAAGAAGGGTAAGACCGGAATACTTGTAAGCAGTATTGAGCATCATGCAGTTTTGCACTGTGCCGAAAAGCTAAGCAAGGAAGGTTTTGATGTAACATTTTTACCGGTAGATGAAAATGGCACCGTAACTATAGACACCCTAAAAGAGGCTATAAATGAAAATGTAGGCCTTTGCAGTATCATGATGGGTAATAACGAGATAGGCACCGTGCAGGATATCAAGGCACTTTGTGAGGTAGCACACCAGAATGGCATTGTTTTTCATACCGATGCTGTACAGGCTGTAGGCAGCATTAAGGTGGATGTAACACAGCTTGGCGTTGACATGCTAACACTCTCGGCCCATAAATTCGGTGGCCCTAAAGGAGTAGGGGTGCTTTATATTAAGACGGCGACAGCTGTTGAAACATATATTGATGGTGGTGGACAAGAAAACAACCGCCGTGCCGGAACCGAAAATGTTGCCGGCATAATTGGCCTTGCCACTGCAATTGATATGGCCGCCAACAGCTTAGAGGAGAGGCAAAGCTATACCCGAAATCTTAGAAATATGTTAATGGAAAAAATAGGAGCCGCAATACCAAAGGTTAGGTTTAACGGCAATCACGATAGCTGCCTACCGGGCATATTAAGTGTATCCTTTGAGGGTATCGAGGGTGAGGGAGTACTGTTAATGTTAGACATGAACGGGATTGCTGCATCATCCGGTTCTGCCTGCGCTTCCGGTTCGCTCGACCCCAGCCATGTTATACTAGCCACCGGGCTTTCTCACGGTATAGCACAGGGCACAATAAGGCTTTCATTAAGTGCAGATAACACAGCCGAAGAGGTTGAAACGGTTGTGAAAAATTTAATAACTATAGTCGAACGGCTACGAGCTATGTCTCCGGTATGGAACGGTTAATAAAAGAAAGGATTATATAATATATGTACAGCGAAAAGGTAATGGACCATTTTACAAACCCTCGTAATATGGGTGATGTAGAAAACGCTAATGCCGTTGGCACGGTAGGAAACGAGAAGTGCGGCGACATTATGAAAATTTCTATGAGAATCGAAAAAGGATTAGTGGAGGATGTTAAGTTTAAGACATTCGGTTGCGGTGCCGCAGTTGCAACAAGCTCCATGGCTACCGAGCTTATAAAGGGTAAAACTATAGAGGAGGCTGGCCTATTGACAAACAAGGCTGTAATGGAGGCACTTGATGGGCTTCCTCCCGCAAAGATACATTGTAGCCTGCTCGCCGAAGAGGCTGTAAAAGAGGCACTTGGCAACTACTATATATCACAAGGTGTAGATCCTGAGTCTATACTTGGCAACTATAAAACACATAGTCATGAATAGTAAAAAAATATTAGTAGGCTTATCCGGCGGCGTAGATTCTTCTGCCGCCGTTTTGCTTTTACAGGAAAAAGGGTTTGAAGTTATAACAGCATCGATCCTATTTTCGCCGCGGCATAAAAAGGATGTCGATGGTGCAGCCGCGCTGGCAGATGAGCTGAAAACAAAGCATTACGAAATAGATATGCAGGAGGAATTTGAGAGCCGTGTGTTATCCGATTTCACCCAAAACTATCTAAGTGGGTGTACACCAAACCCCTGTATACGTTGCAATCCGTCTGTAAAGTTTAAAGCATTAACAGCATTTGCCGATAGCCTTGGCATTGAAAAAATCGCAACGGGACACTACGCCGAAAGGGTTGATATAGATGGCAGTGCCACCCTACTAGCTGCACAAAACAACTCGAAAGATCAGAGTTATATGCTCTATAGGCTATCACCGCAGACATTAAAAAGAGTTATATTTCCCTTAGGAAGGTATGATAAGGGTAGTATAAGAGATGTAGCACGTCAACACGCTCTTTCATCTGCCGAAAAACCTGATTCACAGGAACTTTGCTTTTGTGATAACTATATAGATTTTTTATTATCCAGAGGTAAAACCCCCAAATCCGGCAGCTTTATACTTCCGGATGGTAGTAAGCTACCACACAATGGTAGCTATTGTTACACTGTTGGGCAGCGTAAAGGGTTGGGAGTTTCCTATAAACACCCTCTCTATGTTAAAAATATATCTGAGGATGCAGACATAGAGCTAAGCTGTAAGGATGAACTTTTTTCCGACACAATTAGGATAAACGATACTATATTTAACGAACAGATATGCTTTAACAAGGATAGTTTGTACTGTAAGATTAGAAGCACTGCCTCCCCTACCCTATGCAGCTTAGAAAGTGACGGTGATGGGGTGTATACAATTAAGACGGAATCACCGGTGTTTGCACCCTCAAGAGGTCAATCGGCTGTGCTTTACACCAGTATAAACGATAGGTTGGCTGTTATTGGCGGAGGAATAATAGTTTAAAGTTATGAAATGTTATGAAAAGAATAACCACAGCCCTCTTCTAACCTCGCACGAAATGGCAAGGTTAGATTGCCTTACTATGCAGTATAAAGCCATATCACAATCCGAGCTAATGCTTGATGCGGCTACGGCATTATTTAATGCGGTGCAGCGGTTGCGCCTATCCGAAAAAAAGGTGCTTATTATCTGTGGTGGTGGTAACAACGGGGGGGATGGCTATGCACTTGCTACCCTATTAGCAGGTTATAACATTACTGTGTATATCCTCGATGTTGCAACCAAAATTTCTTCGTCTGATACCTTATATTACCGAGAGCAGGCAAGTAACAGCCTATTAATTACCGAGATTACAGCGGCGCATCTTCCAAATATAATTGACGAGTGCTCGCTTATCGTCGATGCTGTATTTGGCACAGGGTTTCATGGGGCACTACCGGAGCATGTAGCAGAGATCTTTAGCTATACAAACAGCTCAAGTGCTGTTAAACTTGCGGTAGACATACCATCCGGTGTTTGTTGCAATACAGCCAAGGTTGCACCCGGAACCTTTAAGGCCGATATTACAGTTACATTCGAATTTTTAAAGCCGGGGCTTGTATCATACCCATCTAAAGCATATTGCGGCAGTGTAGAGGTTGTAGATATAGGCTTTCCTAGCTCGATAAGGCAGGATGCCAACTATACGGCAGTACAGCTTAACCCTACACCGATCGACCACTACAAAAAGGGATGTAGCGCAGATAGCAATAAGGGCAACTATGGCAAAATTTTATCTGTGTGCGGTAGTAAAGGCATGAGCGGGGCGGCATATCTATCCGCTACCGGTGCACTACGCAGTGGAGCTGGGCTACTTCATATAGCCTGTGAGGAGCAATGCCTTCTTGCTCTTCAGATAAAGCTTAATGAACCCGTCTTTTTGCCATACAGCCATAGTATTAGCGAGCTTGGTGATCTCTCTATATATGATTGTATTCTTCATGGTTGCGGTTGTGGCAAACAAAGGCCGGACATTACAGAATATCTTTTGAAAAACTACAACGGATTAATGATTTTAGATGCCGATGCACTAAATAACATAGCGGCCAACCCCGCTATTTTACAAAAACGAAGCTGTACCGCTATATTGACACCACACCCCGGCGAGATGTCACGGCTCACCGGATACAGTGTAGCGCAGGTTCAATCGAATAGGATTTGCTGTGCGTTAGAACTAGCCAATAAAACCGGCTGCATTGTTGTATTAAAAGGCGCCGCAACAATTATTGCCGAACCCGATGGAAGATATGCCGTTAACCCAACCGGAAACCCCGGCATGGCGAAAGGGGGAAGCGGAGACATATTGGCTGGAATGATTGCTGCCTACTGTACCAAATCCATCGATGTATTTGCTGCAGTTTCGGCAGCTGTATACGAGCACGGCGCAGCAGCAGACCGCTGCCTACAAAACCACTCGATGCAAAGCCTGCTTCCAAGCGATATTTTGAACGAAATTAACAGACAATTATAGTGTTTTCCGCTTTTAAAAAAATATTTTAAGCTTCTTTTTATTGTATAATGTAATAGCTTTTCAAAAAAAACATATACTATACTATTAGTAGGTTTTGGAGGCATTACTATGTTAGACTACATCAAAAAGAATTGGTTGGGATTACTGGGCTTTATTATCTTAATAGAGGCTATAGGGGCAATCTCAGGATTTTTTTCACAGGGCTCAGCTGAAATATACTCCTCTCTAGTTAAGCCACCTCTCTCACCACCTTCATTGCTATTTGGAATTGTATGGCCAATACTTTATGCACTATTAGGAATTTCACTTTACAGAATATATAAATCAAAAAACACAGATAAAGGCAAACAGGCATTACTAATTTTCTTCATTCAGCTTGCAGTCAATGTAATATGGCCTTTAGCCTTTTTTACTTTTGAAAGCTATATCATAGCCTTGGTTGTACTTTTAATTCTTGATGCACTCGCCATTATTATGTATCAAAAATTCTTGGATATAGATAAACTTTCCGCACAGCTGTTAATCCCCTATCTTATATGGATAATATTTGCAACATATCTTAATATAGGCATTGTTATTTTGAATTGACATTTTGTGGCATTGTATAAAAGCGAGGTATCAGAGTATTTATCTGATATATCGGTTTATTCTATATTTATTCTGATAAATCTTCATCATAATACCTAAGCGAATTACATAGCTGTGAGAATATCTCCCCCATCTCCTCGCCTAACGAGTAGCTACCCTCCTGCATTATTGTTATAGTGTATTTAGGATCGTCTGCCGGATAGTATCCGACAAACCAAGCCACCGTTTCATCTATCTTTTCTTGAGGATCATCCGGTATAAAATCAAGTAGTTCATGTGGTATATATCTGCCCGTCTGTGCTGTACAGCTTTTTCCGGCCGCTGTGCCAACAATTGGCTGCGCCTCGTCTGCGGTGCCTACGGGAACTACCGATTCTAACATTCCTCCTACTGTCTCGGCCGTCTGCTGCGAGATTACCCGTCTCATTGTTGGAGAATAGAAACTTTCGTCCACCCTATCGGTGAGCTGATTATAGATGCCTTCAACCAATGTAGGTGTTATATACATCCCCTCATTTGCAAAGATGTTCAAGGCTGCTGTCATCTGTATAGGGGTGGCCATAACCATTCCCTGCCCAAAGCTAAAACTTGCCCGCTCTCCTAAATCTTCGAGCTGCTGAGATGTCGGCAAAACACCGGATTCGCTCACCAGGTAATCATCTACCATGATATGGCCGTTAACTTCTATGCTCCCGCTACACTCATATATTACGTCTGTATTGCCGCCTGTTTCGATAAGCTCTGCTGCCATCAACGGTTTAATAACCGATCCTATGTTATATGCAGTTGCAGGTCGGTTAATAAAGGCTCCATCATCTTCTTCTATATTTGTTAATATGTCGTTCGGATAGAGCATCGGGGTGCTCACCGCCGCCTTTATTCTACCCGTTTTACTTTCCATCACAACTATCGCGCCTTTATCAAGGTACTGCTCAGCAAGCCCTTCGCCTATACGTTGAATAGTTTTATCTATCGTTAATATTATCCCCTCACCTGTGCCATATATATAATCAACCTGAGGCTGCGTGCTCATCATTATTGAGCCAATGGCATCCTTGTCGTATACAATATCCTTTATCACGCCCCCCCTCTCAAGTAGGTCGTTGTAGGCTTTTTCTATCCCCTGTGCGCCCAAAGCACTATTATCAAGATACCCTATTATATTTGAGGCTATCTGTAAATCAAGGTATCTACTACTATCGGTAAATTCATAGGGGTTATCAGAAAGTAGCTCATTAAGCTCTATAAGGTATGGCGTTTTCTGGTTATAAAGCTCATACGCAAGCTGTTGATCCTCGGTGGTGAGTCTTCTAAAGTATTCACTGTATGCATCCTCTCCTGTAACAGCCAGAGCATAAACTTTTGATGTAGTAGAGGTTAACGGCTCTAGGTTGCAATCAAATATATCCCCCCTTCCTGCAGATAAGTTTATAGTAGCCTCGGACTGCTCTGCTGCAAGCCGGTATAACTCCACGTTTGAAGATAACAAAAAAACCGAAACAAGTAATCCAAAAAAACAAATCATTAGTATTAATACTATCGTTATCAGTCTACCTTCTTTCATAGCTGCCCTTTAATATTCTCTATTGTATTTTTTTCTATTCTACTTACCTGTGCTTGTGAAATTCCAATCTCTCTCGAAACCTCAATCTGTGTTTTGCCTGATAAAAACCGTAGTGACATTATCTTTTTCTCGCGCTCATCAAGGTTTTTCATGGCATCTTTAAAAACTATTGAGGATATCCAGCTATCTTCGTTAGTGCTATCTTTTATCTGATCCATCACAAGCAGTGCATCACTGTCGGTGCCTGCAATAGGCTCATATAGTGACACCGGCTCCACCATAGCTTCAAGCGCACGTTGAACGGGCAGTTCTCCAAATCCCATTTCGTTTGCAATTTCGTTGTTAGTCGGTTCATGGTTTAATGTCTGTGTAAGCTTTTCCTTGGTTATTAGCGCCTTATATGCCAAATCTTTAACAGATCTCGAAACACGTATAGCATTATTATCTCTTAGATATCTCTTTATCTCTCCCATTATCATCGGAACTGCATAGGTAGAAAACCTAACATTGTGCGAACAGTTGAAGTTGTCTATCGCCTTTATAAGTCCAATACAGCCTATCTGAAATAGATCGTCGGCCTGTTCCTTACTGTTGTGAAACCGCTGTATAATGCTTAACACTAACTTTAGATTACCCTGTATAAGCTCATCCCTTGCCGACATATCGCCGTTTTGGTAAAGCCTTAACAGCTCCATCTTCTCTTTTTCTTTAAGCACCTTTAGCTCAGATGTATTAATACCGCTGACCTTCACCCTATGAAAACGCATATGCACCCCCGGTTGTAATAATTAAGTATGGCCAGCCTTTTATAGTATAACCGGTTTATTTTATTTAAATCATAAATGCAAAAAACAGCCGGCATTAGTCGGCTGTTTGTAACTACATCACATATTTAGATTTTTGTAAAATTTCTCGGGCGGCAAATAGCCCCCGAGAAAGCATATTTTGTTTTTTAATTTTATTTCATAAATGGATTTTCTGATTTATAAAGCATGCCTTTTGGCTGATTAAAGCCGATTTCGTCAAGCTCCACTCCTAAATATTTGAAAACCTCGAATAAGGTTTTGCCGATATGACCGAACGCAACTGCACCATGATGCGGATAATTCCCCTCGATTAAAACGTGGCGATAGAAACGACCCATTTCCGGAATAGCAAAAATTCCAACACCACCAAACGAACGAGTCGCAACAGGTAAAACCTCGCCCTCTGCCACATATGCGCGAAGTTTGTTATCGGCAGTACTTTGCAGGCGATAGAACGTGATATCACCAGGAACAATATCTCCCTCCAGTGTGCCCTGAGTAACCTCTTCCGGTAGTGCCCTTGCCATGATTAATTGATATTTCATCGCACAGCTTAAAAGTTTTTTCGACGAAGTATTTCCACAATGGAAGCCCATAAAAACATCTTTATTAGTGTAATCAAATTTACCTTCGATATCATCTTTATAAATATCTTTTGGCACAGTGTTGTTGATATCCAGTAACGTTACATCATCTAAACTCACACAGGAGCCAATAAATTCGCTTAATGCACCATAGATGTCAACTTCGCAAGAAACTGGAATTCCTTTTCCGGTAAGCCTTGAGTTTACAAAACACGGAACAAAGCCAAACTGAGTTTGGAACGCAGGCCAACATTTTCCGGCAATTGCAACATACTCACGATAACCTTTGTGCTTTTCCACCCAATCTATCAAGGTTAGTTCGTACTGAGCGAGTTTTGGCAGGATATCCGGTTTTGTATTGCCATCACCAAGCTCACGCTCCATATCGGCTACCACTTCTGGTATACGTGGGTCGTTCGCATGCTCGTTAAATGATGCGAATAGATCAAGTTCGGAGTTTTCCTCAATTTCAACACCTAGATTGAAAAGTTGCTTAATCGGCGCATTACAAGCCATGAAATTAAGCGGCCTTGAGCCAAAGCTGATGATTTTCAACTTAGAGATACCAACTAATGCCCTTGCGATTGGCACAAATTCGCTAATCATGTCGGCGCATTCTTCTGCATCACCAACGGGATATTCTGGAATATAAGCCCTTATATTGCGAAGTTTAAGGTTGTAACTTGCATTAAGCATACCGCAATAAGCATCCCCTCTGCCCTGAATTAAGCTGTCACCACTTTCCTCAGCTGCAGCCACGAACATACAGGGGCCATCAAAGTGTTTTGCAAGTAAAGTTTCAGCAATTTCGGGTCCGAAATTGCCTAAATATACAACTAATGCATCGCATTTATTCATCTTTATATCGTTTAGAGCTTCAACCATGTGGATTTCACTCTCAACTATACATATCGGACATTCATATAAATCCACATCGTTATATTTAGTTACATAGGCATCAATAACGGCTTTTCTGCGATTTACTGATAAACTCTCCGGAAAACAGTCTCGAGATACAGCGACAACACCTACCTTAATTTGTGGAATATTTGACATAATTTCTCTCCTTATAATTTAATATTTTCACCGATTAATCCTATAAAAGCACCATCGATATTAGCATCTTTATGGGCAATTACCCATTTGTTCTTATTTGTCATTAATTTATCTTCTAAAAACTCATTTTTAACTTCTGGTTTATCTGTATTAGTTCCTTTCGGTAGGACAATCGCTACCTTAAAAGGTTTAGCATCTACCGAACAAGGCGCATAATGAAGAGTAGTTGCATAAAATTCAACAGATGTGTTAGGCTCTGCCTTAAAAATTTCAACTTTAGAGGTATCGTATGTAAAATCATCACCTATATCTGACAATAGCCCTAACATAAATATTGCACCTGTTGAAGTAATATTTATTTCAGAATCTCTATGGTATTCTAATGCATTTAAAGTATTATTTACACCATTGCAATACCCTATTTGAATCGGCATTCCACCAAACAGGCTGTTTTGAATTAACTCAAACTCCTCAGTGTTTTCGAGTGTTCTTTCGGATGCGACATACACAACACCGTCAGAATTTTCAGTTTTAGAAAGGTTTTCTAAGGTTTTTGGAAGGTTAGCCTCCAAAACTCTACCATACTTTTTAAAACTAGGGTCGGTTATTGATAAAATCTTCATAAAGCCTCAAAAATTAATTATGAAAGGTGGATTACTAATATAGAATATACTTATATAAAGTCTCTTTACAAAAGTCTTTAATATTAATTTACAACACAATCATTGTTTTGTCAATAGGCTATCTGCAATTCTACTTTTTACACACAAAACATGTATTTTTTTATGTGTATGGTCATTTTCTGTAAAATACTTTTACAAAATAGTTTTACATTATTGATATTATATCTTTTTTGCATTATTATAATAGTGTAGAATGTTCTATACGGAGTTTTAAACTATGAGTATCACAAGGTTAACCGATATAAAACAAAATAACAAACAACGAATTTTCAATCATATATATTCATCGACTGATGTCACAAAAAAATCTCTTTCTGAAACGTTAAGGTTAAGCTTACCTACAATAAATTCGATTATCTCTGAATTACTAGAAAATAATTTAATTTACTTTGGAGAAAAAAACTCAAGTACAGGTGGAAGGAAACCACAAACTATCTGTATAAATAGCAGTGTTAGATTCTCGATTGGTGTTGAGCTTTCGCAGAATCATATTAAAATAATTGTAATAGATATTTCTTCAAACGAACTTTTCAGCAAAAGAATTACCGTCTCCTTCTCGGATACGGCAGAATATTATAAAGATTTGAATGATCTTATTTCAAGCATTATAGATGAAAACGAGTTAGAAAGAAAGGAACTACTCGGCGTCTGCATAACCTTACCCGGTGTTATAAACGAAAGCATGGACAGGATAGTATTTGCGCCTACGCTTAATTTAAGGGAGCGCTCAATTTCTGGCATAAAAGAACTCTTTGAGTATCCAATTCATATTCTAAACGATGCAAACGCAAGTGCATTTGCTGAGCATTTGATTAGAAAAGATGTATATAGCATGGCTTATATCGCCTTAAATCATGGGGTTGGAGGGTCAATCTTAATAAATAACGAAACCTTTTTAGGGGTAAATCATAAAAGTGCTGAGTTCGGACATATTTGCATCCATCCACATGGCAAGGAGTGTGCTTGTGGAAAGTTCGGTTGCCTTGAGGCATATTGTTCATCGGCTGTCCTGAGCAATGAGTTGAATATCACGCTAGATGATTTCTTTGAAAACGCTAACAGGAATATTGATTATCAGATAATTTTGCGTGAATATCTCAATAATTTAGCGATTGGTATCATAAATATCCATTCAATTTTAGATTGCCCTATAGTTTTAGGAGGAAAAGCGTCCAAATATCTTTCGCATTATCTAGATGAGCTAAAATCAATTATTAAAGTTTATTCTCCGTTTGAGTTTTCAGAAAGTGAGCTTTCAACATCAACTTATGCCGATAAAAGCGCATGCATTGGTGCAGCACTTCATTATGTCGAAGATTTTATATATAATGTTTAATACATTCTATAAATAAAAAAGGTAGCACCTTTAATTAGCGCTACCTTTTTATATTCGGTTAATTCGACCTCTGTGGTTAGTATTTTTCTTTACATGCAGACGTTTTTAGGCGGCTGTTAGGATAATATCTATTCATCGTACTTTAAATCCTCGAACCGCCTTCTGCAACGATCCTTATATACACGGTTGCTGCTATCGCAGTTAAAGCCGGAGCTCAAGAAGTTCATGGCCTGCTGTTTATTCCCTACCCTAATATTTAACTCGGCAAGTATCATAAAGAACTGCTGCTGTTCCTCCGGGCTTTCGTACAGGCGTGTATCACTATATATATGATTATAATATTCAAGGGCCTTATTACTAGCATATTCTACCATTGCAATATCGCCAACATCCTCATATAACCATACAAGATTAAGCCACAGTGTAGCCTTAACAACACT
>CAYJOX010000001.1:0-25567 GCA_964371915.1 uncultured Oscillospiraceae bacterium | reverse complement strand
CACCCCATTGTCAATCATAACTTTATGTTGAAATTGTGAAAAACATGTTGCTAACGGCTCTGTTAGCCATTATAATAAAAAGATAGAGTTTTTTGGAGGGTTTGAATTATGGGCGAAAATAATACAGGCAAGGTTTTAAGCCGGGGTGATCTAGTCGCACTGGCGGTAGGTAACGTAATAGGTGGCGGAATTATGTCGCTAACCGGAATTGCTATCGGCATCACCGGCCGCTCTATCGTTCTTGCACTGGTAGTATGTTCAGTAATGGTGCTTATATCGGCACTGCCCCAGTTTTTCTCGGCATCGGCCATTCGTATGAACGGCGGCTTTTACACGCAGGCGGCATTGTTTGGCGGAAAATATTTTAGTGGACTTTATGCCACCGTTTTTGTTAGCTTCTTTTTTGGTGCGGCGCTATATTCGCTCTCCTTCGCCGATTATGTCTCCTCCTTTATACCCGGTGTGGATATGAAGCTAGTAGGATTGTTACTACTAACCGTTATATTCGCGCTTAATATACTAGGCGTTAAGGTTGCCGCTAAGGTGCAGTATGCCATGGTTATACTGCTAATAATCGCCCTACTTGCCTTTGCCGGCTTTGGCATGTCCCATGTACAGCCCGGCTTTACCGAGGCGCCGGATTGGATGCTGGATGGTTTTGGCGGTGTTATGTCGGCCGCGGCGCTAATGAGCTTTGCTACAACAGGTTCGGCCTTTATAGTAAACTTTAGCAAGCAGTGTAAAAACCCCACAAAGGATATACCGATAGCCATACTTATAAGCACCGGTGTCGTGCTTGTTACCTATATACTGGTATCTATAGTTGCGGCAGGCGTTTTTCCGGTAGAGCAGGTCGCAGGCCAATCGCTAGCTATTACGGCGGCAGAGGTTCTGCCCTACCCCATATACCTATTCTTTATAATATGTGGTGCTATGTTTGCCCTTGTTACATCGCTTAATGCACTTTTCGGCTGGGTTACCGGCCCGCTTGTGCAGGCAAGTAAGGATGGCTGGTTTCCGAAATTCCTCGGCAACTCCAATAAAAGGTTTGGCTCTCCCCACTGGATGCTACTTATCATCTATGTTTTGGCGGCGGCGATCATTCTTTTTGATTGGCAGATAGGCGCAATAGCAAATGTAGGAAACTTCTTATCAAACTGTCTCTCGGCTATTATCTGTATTGCGCTTGTTCGTATGCCGAAGGTTGTGCCACAGGCATGGGAAAAATCTATATTCAAGATTAACAATACCGCATACACCGTGCTATGTATACTGGGTGCGGTTATGAGCATAGTTTTTTGCTACTTCCTCGCTATCGAGCTTTCGGGGCAGGAGGTTGTAGGAACATTTATCTATCTTGCAATCGCCGTAATCTACCCGATAATTCGCCTAAAGGTAGGCAGTGGCATCACGATAGACACCGAGTATGAGGAGGTTTAATATGCCGGATAATAACTACGCCTTAGGGCTTACAGTACACAGCAGTAACGATGAGATAAGGGATGCGGTGTTTGCCTCTACCCTAAAGGTCGGAAGAATGTCGATAGCCACCGTTGCGCTGGATGGTGTTACCCCAACCTCAAGGATTATCGAGGTGCAATCGCTGGACGATAATGGCAACCTTTATATCGGTATGTCCTGCGGTAAGCCGATATATGCCGAGATTAAAAAGAACCCTAGGATAGTGGGTAGCCTAATAAACATGACAAAGGGTAACCTCGGCTACTCTATAAGGATTAACGCCACAGTTACCGAGGTAGAGGACGAGGAGATATACACACGTTACTGGGCGCAGAACTCCGGCACCAAGGCGCTATACCGCCGCAGCCTTGAGAATTTTAAGATTTTTAGGCTAACAGGCGGGGATGGCGAGCTTTTCGATCTGTGTGTAGACGATCATGTACTGCGCTACCGCTTTGGCTTTGGCGGTGAGAGTGCAAGGCCATGGGTATACAGTGTAAATGATTCCTGTACCGGCTGTGGTGTATGTAGCACAAGCTGCCTTACCGATGTTATTAAGAGCGATGGCGGTAGGGCGATAATGAACCATAACGGCTGCCTAGAGTGCGGTGTCTGCAAAGAGGTATGTCCCTTCGGCGCAATAGATTGTAACATGTAGAGCGGTATAATGAAAAAACCTTCGATAAAATCAATAGTAACATTTGCCGTCATCCTTGCCGGCCTACTGCTGTTTGAGCTTTTAACCGTTGCAACGATAGATGTGACGATGAATATCGATACCCGGCAGAGCGGCGACCTAACCGCCTACTACGCAAGGGCTGGCGAGGGGCTTAGCGATGAAAAATCCACAAGCTTTGAGATACCAAACGATTATATGGTGGATAGCTATGAGGTGCGTTTTAAGATAGCGGAGGATAGCTCTATCCTGCGAATAGATATGGAGGATGGCCTAGAGGAGCTTACAACCGGCGGCGTTTTAATATCCTACGGAATAATACCGCTTGTAGAGCTAACGGCTCAGGATATGCCGGCAGTTGTTTCCAACAACATTTTTATCGAGGGCGCTCAGGATAGTGTGGAGATAATCGCTATCGGCACCGACCCTAACTTTACGGTTAATATAGGCCTTACCGCAAGGCTTGTACTTTTTGCTGTAAAGTTTATAATCTATGCAGCGGCGGCATGTTTAGCGTCAATAATTGTATTAAATATTAGAAATATTACAAAAAGTAAAATTTTTGTGCTGGTAATAGCGGCAATGCTCACCCTGCCTGCCGTTAGCTACTATCTACTGGGGCTACAGCCCGATGCATCGCTTGAGAACGAGACGCTCGCCAAAAGGCCGACATTCTCGCTAACCACCATAGCCGATTACCCGAGGGATTACGATGAATATTATAACGATTATATCCCATACAAACCACAGCTTGTAGAGCTAAACAGCTTTTATAACTATTACCTATATAACAAATCACCAAACGAGGGTGTTTTGGTAGGGAAGGATGGCTGGGCCTTTTTGGCCGATACCCTGCCGGACTACCAAAAAACCGAGCTATTTTCACAGCAGGAGCTAGGGCAGATTACCGAGACGTTTTTAGCTGTAGATGCATATCTATCGGAGCGGGATATAGAGTTTTATATCACCGTACCCCCTAACAAGAGCACGATATACGGCGAGTATCTGCCACAGGGCTACATCGTTAAGGGGGAGCAGAGCAAGGTGGAGCAGGTTGTAGAGCATATTACGCAGAGCACCGATATCACCTTTATCTATGATGCGCAGGCTATAGAGCAATACTCGAAGGACTACACCCTTTACTATAAGATGGATAGCCACTGGAACGGAATGGGCGGATATATAGGCTTTAAAACCCTTGCCGAGGGCTTAGGGTTTGAGGGTATTCCGGCGTTTGAGGATATGACCTTTACCGAGCATAGCGATACCCCGAACGACCTGTACCGTAGCATAGGGCTGGATATAATACCGGACGAGAAGAACTATCTAGCCGATTTTATGCCACAGGTTGAGGCGGTTAAAACCTTCGATAACTATACCGAGCAACCGAATATAAGGCATTACGAGAGTAACTCTGCAAACGATGAGCGGCTTTTAATGTTTAGAGATTCCTATAACATCGAGATGGAACCGCATATTGCAAAGCTTTATAGCGAGAGTTATTTTGTATGGAAATACTTTGATATGTACTATGTATGGGAGTACGAGCCGGATGTAGTTGTGTTCGAGGTAGTGGAGAGGATGCTCGACCAGTTTTTAATGGTCGGTGATGATTTTTAGTTATAGGGTGATAGATGTTATTTAGTTCGATGATCTTTTTATGGTTGTTCCTACCCATCGTGGCAATCGGCTATTTTTTGGTAGGGGATAGCTACAAAAACTATTTTCTTCTGCTCGCCAGCCTGTTTTTCTATGGCTGGGGGGAGCCGGAGTATATCCTTCTGATGGTCATCTCGATAATATTCAACTATGCCGTAGGTGTATATATCGAGGGGGCTAAAACCCACGCCCTACAAAGGCTGGGCATTATTGCCGGTGTGGCGGTTAATATCGGCACCCTTGCCATCTTTAAATATCTTGGCTTTATAGTGGGCAGCGTTAACTCGGTTGTGGCAACCGGAATAGATATCCCTACTATCATACTGCCTATCGGCATATCGTTCTACACCTTTCAGGCTATGTCCTATATAATAGATGTATACCGTGGCAGGCGCAGTGATTATTCGGTAGGCGTTAGGGCACAGCACAGCCTTGCCGATCTCGCCCTTTATATATCATTCTTCCCACAGCTTATAGCAGGGCCTATAGTAAACTATAAAACGATAGAAAAACAGCTTAAAACCCGCACCCACAGCTACGATGATGTTGCCTTCGGCATGAAACGCTTTATCTACGGTCTTGGTAAAAAGGTGCTAATCTCCAACACTATGGGTCTGGTAGTGGATAGGATTTATGCCCTGCCCGCCGATGATATAAACACCGCTATTGCATGGCTCGGCATTATCTGCTACAGCTTTCAGATATATTTCGATTTCTCCGGCTACTCCGATATGGCGATAGGGCTTGGGCGTATATTTGGCTTTAGGTTTTTAGAGAACTTTAACTACCCCTATATTGCGGCATCGGTGCAGGATTTTTGGCGCAGATGGCATATATCGCTATCCTCCTGGTTTAGGGAGTATCTGTATATACCGCTTGGGGGCAACCGCAAGGGTACCGCCGCAACCTACCGCAACCTGCTCATAGTATTTTTTATTACCGGCCTTTGGCATGGTGCAAGCTGGTCGTTTGTGCTGTGGGGGCTTTGGCACGGCCTGTTTATGATTATAGAGCGGCTGTTTTTATCTAAGATACTACAAAAAAACCCGATAAAACCACTTAATCATGCATATACAATCCTAGTAGTTATTATCGGGTGGGTTTTCTTTAGGGGGGAGAGCCTAGATACCGTGGCGGTGATGTTACAAAACATGTTTACCGTTAACCTTAACAACCTAACCACCACCATGCTCTACCTCGATAGTGAGGTTGTGGTAACATTAATATTCGCCCTGCTGTTATGCGGTGTGCTACAATGTATCCCACGGCTTAAAAAGGCGGTATTTGCCGAGAGGATAAACGGTTTTGAGTTTTTCCTACTGCCTGTAATTCTACTGCTGTGTATCCTAAGCCTTACAAGCGGCGTGTATAACCCCTTTATCTATTTTCAGTTCTAGCCGTTTAGTATATCGTCTATCTTTTTTAGCTCCTCATCGGAAAATGTGCGGTTGTTTATCGCCTTTACATTTTCTGCAATCTGTGAGGCACGGCTAGCGCCGATTATTACCGAACATACAACATCATTCCTTAGGCACCATGCAAGGGCAAGCTGCGAGAGCGTCTGCCCTCTTTGTTTTGCTATAGTGTCAAGGCTAATGGCCTTGTCTATCTTTTCCTTCGTAACCCTATCGGCGGTTAGGAACACACTTTCGGATGCGGCACGGCTATCGGATGGTATCCCCTCAAAATACCTGTCGGTTAACAGCCCCTGTGCAAGGGATGAGAAGGTAATCGCACCCATTCCCTGCTCTGTAAGGGCATCAAACAAACCATCCTCCTCACACACCCTGTTAAACATAGAGTAGGGGGGCTGGTGTATAAGGCAGTGTATGCCCATCCCCTTTAGGATGTTGGCGGCTCTTATGGTATTCTCTGCACTGTAGTTAGAGATACCTACATATAGCGCCTTGCCCTGCCGCACCAGCTGTGCCAGTGCGCCCATGCTCTCCTCAAGGGGCGTTTCATCGTCGGGGCGGTGGTGATAAAAGATATCGAAATAATCAAGCCCTGTGCGCCTTAGGCTCTGATCACAGGAGGCTATTATATGTTTTTTAGAGCCAAAATCACCGTAAGGCCCCGGCCACATATAGTAGCCGGCCTTGCTGGAGATAATAAGCTCGTCACGGTAGGGTTTTAGATCTGCTTCCATAACCCTGCAAAAGCACTGTTCGGCGCTTCCGGCAGGTGGCCCGTAGTTATTGGCGATGTCAAAATGTGTTATTCCCAGCTCGAATGCAGTTAGTAGCATCTCTCTCGATGTCTCGTACGGGGTAGTGCCTGAGAAGTTGTGCCACAACCCCAGAGATAATGCCGGTAGCTTTAATCCGCTTCTGCCACAGCGGCGATACTGCATGTTGTCATACCGCTTTTCACCAGCCATATACATATCCTCACCTCACTATAAAAAATAATGTTATCTTCTCTGCTAATTTTATCTATGCGTTAGAATTGGGTTCCTTGCGGCCGTGGCCTCATCCGGGCGGGAGATTATCTGGTTATAGGGCGCTTTCCTTAGGTTTTCCGCATCGGTTTTTGCCCTCTCACAGATTGCTATAATACTATCTGCCACCTCGTCTATCGTCTGCATACTCTCGGTCTCGGTAGGCTCAAACATCAGCGCCTCCGGCACGAGCAGTGGAAAATACATTGTCGGCGGGTGAAGCCCTGCATCCTGCATAGCCTTGGCTATATCTCCGGCGCTTACGCCGTAATCATCACGGTAGCTACGTGCAGAGGCCACAAACTCATGGAATGTCGCACTCTCATACACCGGCGGAAAAACCTCACGCAGGCGGTGTTTTAGATAGTTAGCGTTTAGTACCGCCATACAGCTTGCCTCACGCAGGCCCTCGCCACCAAGCGATAGCATGTAGGAGTAGGCTTTGAGTGTTACCGCTACGTTGCCGTGGAACACCTTAACGCTACCTACCGATTTTTCGGGGGTGTGTAGGCTGTATACACCATCCTCACAGCGCACAACAGGTGCCGGTAGGAACGGTGCCAAAAACTCCCTACATACAATGGGGCCGCTACCCGGGCCGCCGCCGCCATGTGGTGTGGCAAGGGTTTTATGTACATTAAAGTGGCATAGATCAAAGCCCATATCGCCCGGCTTTGCAATGCCCATAATGGCGTTTAGGTTTGCGCCATCGTAGTAGCAGATAACCCCTGCCTCGTGGCACATCTTTGTAATTGTAGGAATTTCGGTCTCGAAAATTCCCAGGGTGTTGGGGTTTGTAAGCATAAGTGCGGCAACATCATCCGATATCGCCTCCCTAAGCTTCTCTACATCTACACGGCCATCCGCGCCCGATTCGATATCGATAGTGGTATAACCACACATTACCGCCGTTGCCGGATTGGTGCCGTGCGCCGTATCGGGAACGATAATCTTTGTCCGCTTTGTGTCTCCCCTACTCTCATGGTAGGCCTTAACCACCATAATAGCCGCAAACTCACCATGTGCACCGGCGGCCGGTGAAAGCGCGGCAACATCAAGGTTGGTAAGGGCGCATAGCGCCTTTTCACACTCGTGCATTGCCTCCAGCACACCCTGCACATCCTCCTGCGGGGTAAGGGGGTGTAGGTTTGCAAATGCCGGTGCGTTTACAACACGCTCGGCAACCTTTGGGTTGTGCTTCATAGTACAGCTGCCAAGGGGGTAGAAGCCACGGCTTACCGGAAAACATTCATCGGCAAGCTCTTTATAATGCCTTGCAAGCTCCGGCTCGGCAAGGCAGGGAATATCCGGCAGCTCCCCTAAAAGCGATTCATCCGGTAGGCGTGTGGGCACCGTTAGATCGGGCAGAAGGTTTGCGTGGTGGCCGGCGGCTGTGCGCTCAAATATAGTTTTCATTATACGGCCCCCCTTACAAGCTCTACAAGCCTATCTATATCCTCTTTCATCGTAAGCTCGGTAAAGCACCAGAGTATACCTTTTTCTGTCTTTAGCCCACCAAGTATATTGTTTTCTTGCAACATCGCCAGTAGCTCGTCGTCCTTTTCGCTATGGGTTAAAAACTCAAAGAGAAAATCGGCCCCAAATACCGGCTGTATCCCCTCTATCTTACAAAGTTCATCGTAGGCGTAGTGGGATAGCGAGTAGCCGTCTATCGCAAGCTGGCGTAGCCCCTCACCGCCTACCGATGCCATGAATACCGCCGCACGCAGTGCGCAGTTGGCCTGGTTAGAGCAGATGTTGCTGGAGGCCTTTTCACGCCTTATATGCTGTTCTCTTGCCTGCAACGTTAAGACATAAGCCTTTTCGCCGTTTTGGTCGGCCGTCTGCCCTACTATCCTGCCCGGCAGTTTACGTGCAAGCTTTTGAGTTGTTGCCATAAAGCCAAGGTATGGCCCGCCGAACGACATAGGCATACCGAGGGGCTGTGCCTCGCCCACCGCAATATCGGCCCCGCACTCGCCCGGTGATTTAAGTAGGGCGGCGGCATGGGGATGCACTCCCATTATCGACCTTGCACCTGCCGCCTTAACCTGCTTTACTATTGCCGGCGCATCCTCTATAATGCCATAGCGGTTGGGTTGCTCGAAATAGACGGCGCCTATATCGGGCGATATATCGCCAAACACCGTCCTACCATCTACCGATGGTGCGGTGCGCACCTCTATATGCCTGCCGTATGCATAGGTTTTAACTACCTGTGCTACCTCCGGTTTTACCGCATCACTTATTAATATGGCTGTATGTTTTTTATCAAGACAGATAAAGCATGCCTCGGCGGCGGCGGTTCCGCCATCATATACAGATGCGTTAGATACCTCCATGCCGGTAAGCCTACAGATAAGAGTTTGATATTCAAATATAGATTGCAGTATCCCCTGAGATATCTCTGCCTGATAGGGGGTATAGGCGGTTAAAAACTCCTCCCTATCGGCAACGGCCGGCACTATTGCCGGTATATAGCGGTTTTCTGCGCCTGCACCACGAAAGATTGTATCATAGCTACGATTCTTGCGGCCGAGCCTTTCGAAATGCCTTATAAGCTCTGCCTCGCTTATGCCGTCCGGCAGATTTAGCCGGGTTTGGTATTCCTCGGGGGGGACGGTATCAAACAGCTGCTCCACACCTTCTATCGAAAGTGCTTCAAGCATCTTGCTAACGTCCTCTTTTTTATTACAAAGATAGTTCAATTTATTTCCTTATATATTATGTGTTAAAGATTCTCACAAAATGCGCTGTACTCCTCGGCCGACATAAGGCCATCCTGCAAGCTGCCCTCTATGTTAAACAGCCAGCTTTCGTACGGCTTTTCACTAATCTGCTCCGGTGCATCGGAAAGTTCCTCGTTAACCTCGGCTATGCTTCCGGTTATCGGTGCAATTATCTCGGATACAGCCTTAACCGATTCTATCTCACAGATAGATTCCCCCACGGTTGTCTCGTCCCCCTGCGAGGGTAGATCGATAAAAACAATATCACCAAGCTCCTTTACCGCATAGTCGGTAAGGCCTACAAGATAGCCCTCGCCCTCCTTCTTAATCCACTCATGGCTCTCGCTGTAAAGTAACCCTTCTCTTGCTGTCATAGTTGTAATTCCTTTCAAGTTTATCTAGTTATTCTTTGAATAAAAGGGCAGGTTGCATCGCCTTGCGGCAACACTTTTACCCCGTATCACAATCTCGTAATCCTGCTCATCACAGTCTACTATCGCCATTGCATAGGCACCATCAAGGCTGGGGCAGTGGCTACCGGAGGTTACAAAGCCTACCTCACTACCGTTTGCAAAAACCTTTTCTCCCCCTCTTGCAATGCCACGCCCTGTTAATTTAAGCCCTATCCTTTGCCTTTTCGAGGGCTTTAACAATGCATCCCTACCGATAAAATCCGGCTTATCAAGCTTTACGGCAAAGTTAAGGCCACATTCAAGCGGAGTAATATCGGGCGATAGCTCGTGCCCATATAGGGGCATCGATGCCTCAAAACGCAGTGTATCCCTACACCCAAGGCCGCAAAGGGTTACCTCCGGCTCGGCCGCAATGGCCGCAAAAAGGCGCCCTACATCTACCGAACGGCAGTATAGCTCATAGCCATCCTCGCCGGTATAGCCTGTTTTAGAGACAAGACAGTGTACCCCGCTAACCATCACCCGCTCCTTAAAGCTGTAGTAGATTGTAGGCAGCTCGTCGGTGGTAAGGCGCTGTAGCACCTGCGCCGAACATGGGCCCTGCAATGCCAGCTGTGCGGTGGTTTTCGATATGTCTACAAGGGTTACATCACCGCTTATCATCTTACATAGGTGAGCGTAATCCTTCTCGTGGTTACAGGCGTTGCCCACAACTAAAAAGCTGTTACTGCAAAAACGGTAGATAATAAGGTCATCTACCGTGCCACCATCTTCGTAACACATCGGGCTGTATCTTACCCTACCGGGGCTAAGGTTATCAAAGCTGTTTGTACATAGCCTGTTAAGGTATGATAATGCATCCGGCCCCTTAATATGAAACTCTGTCATGTGGGATACATCAAAAAGCCCTGCAGATCTGCGCACAGCATTATGCTCTGCTACAATCCCCTCGTACTGTACCGGCAACATAAAGCCGGCAAAATCCACCATTCGCCCGCCCTGTGCAATATGGTCTTCGTAAAGTGGTGTTTTGTTGCCCATTAGTTCCTCATTTTATTCAATTTTACATTTAAAAGTTACAAGGTAATAATAATATAATAACGGGATAATGTCAACCAAAATCGGATAAAAAAGTTTTATTAAAAACACACTAATTAAACACAGTTTATACATATTCTGGAGTTAGTATAAGAGTAACAAATAAGACGGCATTACACCCTCTTAGTTGTAAATATAAAAGGCGCGGTCGGCAGGCTCAATATATTTTAATCCTCTCCAAAAATTATATTTCTAAACAAAGCGGTATCAACAGATCCTATTTCGCAATCGCAAGCCTGCTACCTTCCCCACTCCCCCACCAAAGGTTGGTGGGGGAGTTCAATTTGTGCCTTTAGCTTTCTTTATAAAAAACACTGGTATACGCAGTACAGGCGTGGGGGGTAGCCTACCGTTCCCCTAACCCACAGATAACCCTTTTACAGGCACTTATAGGGTACCATTGGCATTCGCTACATATATCTACGAACTGATCTACCGTTATTTTATCGTTTATCTTTTTAGTTAGCTCAAGATAGGGGTATACACCCTGTGTGATACCAAAGTACTCCCTCACCTTGCGGTCATACTCGTTAACCTTATCGTTAGTTACACATAGATTCTCGCCAAGCATAGAGGGGCAATCTTCGCAGATGTCATCGGTGGAGTATACAATCTCTACCGTTGCACCGCCGCGCAGATCGCCCACTATTCTACTCATATTATCTACAAAGCCCACACTATACCCTTTACCGCTATACCCTTGGGTACAGAGTAGGTGGTGAGGCCTTAACCTTATTGGCATTTTACCGCCATGCCCAGCCTTTTGCGTAGCTGTATACCTATTAAAACCGCAAAAACAGCCTTTATTATAGCGGTTGGAATAAAGGGGATTACGCAGGCCGCAAGCCCTACCGCAATACTACTTTGGGTAGTAAGGCAGAACATCGCAACGCCCAGGGCATAGTTTAAAACCGTACCCAGCACCACAAACAGTGCAAGGGTAAATTTATTTTTATAGTAGCTAACACCAAGCCCTATGACAAAGGCCATTAGCGGAAAGGATAGTAAAAACCCGCCGGTAGGGCCGAGTAATGCCGCAAAGCCGGAGCTAAACTCCGAGAATACCGGTAGCCCCACAGCCCCCATTAACACATATAAGAGTGTTGCTATGCCACCTTTTTTCGCACCGAGAACTATAGCCGCAAGCGAGATTGCGAAGGTTTGCATTGTCATGGGTACCCCAAGAGGCATGGGTATGGCTATCTGAGCCATCACCGATATTACCGCCGCAAACATAGCTATCTTTGTTAAATCTGATGTTTTTAAAAACTTTGTATTTTTACCGCTCATCTTTTTATCCTGTTAATTTTTCTACCCATATTCTACATCAAAACAGTCGAAATGTCAATTAAGGCAAAAGGGATTTGAACCGTTATTATTTAGCCAAAAGCCCCATACCATCTCGTGAGGTGGTAACATATAACAACTATCTGCCGGCTTTATGCCGGCAGATAGTTGTTTTGTTTTTGTATAATGTACCGCTATCTGTTATCGCTCTCCATTTTAAGCAGAAACTCCTTCATCTCAAGGCCGCCGGCATAGCCGACAAGTTTCCCCCCTGCCCCTATTACTCGGTGGCAGGGCACGGCTATGTGTATAGGGTTTTTATTGTTTGCCATCCCTACTGCACGGCTCGCCTTCTCGTTGCCGATGGCGGTGGCAACCTGTTTATAGCTTCTTGTTTCGCCATACGGTATATCACAAAGTGCCGCCCAAACTTTTTTCTGAAACTCTGTGCCTTTGGGCTTAATATTAAAGCTGAATGTCCTGCGCCTACCCTCGAAATACTCCGATATTTCGGCAAAGATCATATCGGTAAAGGCGGTTTTTTCACTGGTCTCCGCCGGTGTTTCGTTTAATTTTTTAATCGAAACAACATCATTATCCTCACACTCAATCCGTATAAAACCGAGTTTTGATTCATAAACAGCAATGGTTACCATCTCTAAAATTCCTTTCTGTAAGCGGCCGGCGTTGTGCCTGTATGCTCCTTAAATAGGCGATAAAAGGCGGATAGCGAGCCAAAACCCACCGATAAGGCGATATCCGTTATGTTAGTATCTGTCTGCGCAAGCTGCCTTTTGGCTTCCTTTATTCGAAGCGAATCTATATAAGCCTTAGGGGTTTGCCCATACTCGTTTTTAAATATCTCTACCATCTGCCGGTAGGATATGCCTATGCCGCGAAGCTCGCTTTTTAATTTTGCCTGTTCAAAAAACATCTCATCGATTAAAGATTTAACCTTTGCCGATATATCCCTTGTAGGCTCGTAGCTTAAAAGATCGCTCCTGCAACGCTTGCAGGGCTTAAACCCTGCCTTTTGGGCATCGGATGCCGTGCCAAAAAATAGAGTGTTTTCCCTTTTCGGTGCTCTTGACCTACAGGAAGGCCGGCAGTATATGCCTGTAGACTTTACGGCATAATAAAAAAGCCCATCAAAATTAATATCGTTACCGATAACGGCCGAATATTTTTCATCATCACAGATGTTTATCATATCTTCACCATCGTTTACATAGCCAAGCAGTAGTTAATGCTTTAATATAATTATAACACAGAAAAAATTAAATTTCTTCCTAAAATATGATATCTAATTTTTACAAACAATCCTTAACTGTTAGGGTGTAACGCTAACCTATAGATAGCGAGACAACCGGACGATAGGCCGGCTACCGTGCCTAGCACTCCATGGCTATGGCAACTGCCGTTATAGCCGCCGTCTCACACCTTAGGATATTGGCCGATATGCTAACCGAGCGGCCGCCCTTTGCTATAACCTTCTGCACCTCCTGCTCGCTAAAGCCCCCCTCCGGCCCGATAAAAAGGGATAGGCTCTGTGGCAGATCCTGCTGTACAAGCCGCTTGGTGGCCTTTTCGTGGCAGATAAAAATCTCGTTTTTACAGGAGTTTAGGGCTTCGTCTATTCCGCTTAGAAACTTAACACTCGCAAGGGTGCTTCTGCCGCACTGCTTGGCCGCCTCGGTTACTATTCGGTTGTAACGCTCCAACTTAAACTCGATATTTTCCGCCCTTGCATCGCTGTGCTCGGTAGAGAACAGATAGAAGCGCCCTGCTCCCAGCTCGGTGCATTTTTGTAGAATAAGCGATATCTTATCCCCCTTGGAAAGGGAGATATATACCGATACATCCTTGCGTTGCAGCTGGGGAGGAAGCTCAAGCTCTGTCTTTAGTTTTAACGGCTCGATGCTTATAACCTTGCATAGATAATCTACCCCCTCGCCGTTGGAAACCGGCACCTCGTCCCCCGGCTTGATGCGCAGTGCACGCACGAGATGGCGCTCGTCATCCTTGTTAAGGAAGATAAATTCTCCTCTTTTTTCACTGTAAAAATATTTATGGCTCATTTTTATACTTCGCTTCCGTTCCTGTTACTATGCGTTTAATGTTCTGGCGGTGCATGAATATAACCATACCGGCCAGTATGACCGATAAAACAATACCCAATGTTTCATACTGCGTAACCCCCACAAGGTTTAGCACAAGCTGTATAACGGGCAGGCAGGCAGTTGCAACAATACTTCCCATCGAGAACATCTTTGTTGTTTTAAATACCAGATAAAATATTATAAGTAGAAAGGGTGCGATAGGGGGGTATAGGCCGAAAACACAGCCGACACCCGTAGCAACCCCCTTGCCACCCTTAAAGCCGAAATATAGCGGGAACATATGGCCGATTACCACCGCAAATGCCCCTATAAAGCCGGAAAGTAAGATAGTAATATCGTTTGCGGCAAACAGCTGTTCTGCCAACAAGCGCCCCAAAAGCACCGCTGCTGTACCCTTTAAGGTATCGCCGATAAAGGTTGTAATGCCTATCTTTTTGCCGAAAATTCGCATCATGTTGCTCATGCCTGCATTGCCGCTGCCGAGGGTGCGAATATCCTTTTTAAAGAAAAACTTGGATATTATTATGGCAAACATAATCGAACCTATCAAGTATCCCAGCAGGGCTACAACCAGTAGGGCTGCAACGTTGATATCAGACATTAATCTCTCCTTTGTTTCGCAGATGGTACATTATTATTCCTGCGGCAACCGCCGCATTAAGCGATTCGAAACCGCCTATCTCTATCCTTACGGCATCACTACAGCCGTCTATGATATCCTGTGGTAGGCCGCCCCCCTCGTTTCCTATAAATATAGCCCCTCCGCCCGATATATTGCAATCACTAAGCGGAGTTCTGCCGGAAGGTGAGGTGGCTACCGTTCTAAGGTCTGCCTGTTGTAACATACTAAATATCGTTTTTGGCTCTGCCTTGATAGTAGGTATCACAAAGGTTGCGCCTGCGGCCGCCCGTATAAGTTTTGGTGAGGTAAGGCTTACACCGCCACAACTTATTACCCCATCGTAGCAGAGTGCGGCGGCGGTGCGTATCATGGCGCCGGCATTATCCGGGTTTTGGATATCGTATAGCACAAGATACCGCCCACCGGCCTTAAGCTCTGCCGTGGTTTTTTGTGTAGTGCATAGTGCACACACCCCTTCCGGAGACTTTAGCATCGTAATGCGCTCGTAGACATGCGGCATTACAAGCTTATAGTTAACCACCGCAAGCTCGGGGTGTTTGTCTAAACACTGCTGTGTTATAAACAGCTCGCTTACCATGCCGGCGGTTATCGCCTCGGCACAGAGCTTAACCCCCTCCACCGCAAAAAGGCCGCTTTCATCACGCAGTGCGGCATCCCGCAGAAGTGAAAAAAGCTGTAGTATCTGTGCGTTTTTACGGCTTGTGATGGTTTCCAATAGGGGTTCCTTTCTCTACCTTACACGCTCGGTTAGGTAGCTTGTTATCGATTTAAAGTTTGCCTGCGCCGGTAGCGGGTCGCCCTCCTCCTTTATGGCCTCCAGCCAGTGGGCATCGCTACTGGTTAGGGTGTTATAACGGGAAAGTATCTCGGCGGCACCACGCTTTTCCATAAAATCCGGCATCCGCTTTATCTCCACCGCACCGAAATAGCAATCATCCGGTATTGCACCAAGCATGGTGATTATTCCGTTAGATGGGCGATCGATATGTGCCGGAAAGGCTACGCCGCCATAATGGTTTACTATATGGTGCAGATCGGTTATGGATATTCCGGTTGCCATACTAAGCATCCGCTCCTCCTCGCCTATGATATTATCCTGCTCGTCCATTAAAAGCTGGCGCCCGAATATATCGGTGCGGTTTTTTAGATCCATGCTTTTAGATGCAACAAAGCGATCAAAATACCAGGCACTGTCGGCATCGGGCAGTAGGCATACGGTGTGAACCTCCTCCGAGGTGCACAGCTCCATTCCGCATAGTACCGTTAGCCCTGTATCCTTAGCCGCCCTCTGCACCGCCGCACAGTTTGCGGTAGTGTTGTGGTCGGTTATCGCTATAACCTCAAGGCCGGATATAAGCGCCATATTAACTATGTTATTTGGTGTCATATCATCGTTAGCACAGGGGGATAGGGCGGAGTGTATATGTAGATCGTACTGTATCGGCATCAGGATAGTATCCTATCGGCAAGCAGTGCCGTCTCGTAGACAGGCATAGAGCTTTTAAGCATGGTTATATCCTGCCCGATCGCCTTTTGTAATGCCGCCTCGTCCGGCTCGGTGCCATCGGCAATTACTACCACGGCGGTATCGGTAAGGGAGGCAACGGCAACAACGTTCATGTTGCCCATTACGGTAACCCAAACACCATCGGTAGGTGCCTTTGTCATGCAGTAGCTTAGCAGGTCACAGCAGTATATTTTTTTCTCTACTACCCTTGTGCTATCACCCTCGCACAGTACCGTAAAGCCTGTTTTTTCTATAAACTGTGCAACATTCATCTGTTATCCTCCAAGATATCTATAGTTGAAAATCTATCCGATATTTTATTTAGCTTTTCGGCCACCTCGGCTGTATCTAGGGTGTACATTAAATCGTCTGCCACCGATTTTATCTCCTTTTGTAGATTATAGATGCACATATCCTCCCTCGCAAAACCACGAACGATATCCTCCGCCATAGCATGGCAGGAGGGTGCCCCGCAGGAGCCGCAATCCTTGCCGGAAAGACGTTTTTCTATCTCCTGTAGCTCGCCCATCATCTCCAGCGCACGGTGGCGGTTTGGGTGCAGTTTAAGTACCGAAAGGTGCTCTATCGGGCTATCAAACGGCATAAAATCGCCTACATTCTCAATCTCTTCCCTTGGGCCGCTTATCGGCATATAATCCGATAGCTGTTTTAGATTTGTGCGGCACATGTAAGGGTTTGCTACGGTTAGCACGCCGCCGGTGCAACCACCTGCACAGGCATTTAACTCAACAAAATCAAGATCGGCAAACTTTTCATCCTCAAGGTTGTCCAGCACCTCGATAACATTTTCTATACCATCGGCCGCGAGGTAGCTACTGCGCAATATCGCCGAGGCTTCCCCACCGGATGACCCCCACGAAAGCCCTATTCTTCCGGCCCTTGACATTATTTCATCGTTATCCTTTTTACCCATAGCCTGCACAAGCAGGGGATATACATCCCTAATACCCACAACGGCATCTACCGCGGAGTAGCTGGTGCCGAGAGGGTTTTTAACGGCTGTCATCTTGGCGGCACAGGGAGAGATAAATATAGCCCCTATATCCTCGGGACATAGGCCTGTTTTTTTTGCGGCCTCCTGTTTTGCTATTCGAGCGGCAAGCTCCATGGGTGCGTTAAAGGGTAGCAGATTATCTATAAGCTCCGGATACCGCACCCTTATAAGCCGCACAACGGCGGGACATGCCGAACTTATTACCGGCTTAATAAGGTTATCAAAAATCTCTGCCTGCCTGGTTTTATCACTTACAAGCTCGGCGGCCTTTGCAACCTCAAACACATCGTCGAAGCCCATCTTTAAAAGCCCGTATAGCACTGTAGATATGCTGTGCAGGTTGTTAAACTGACCAAATAACACCGGTGCGGGAAGGGCGACCTTATATTTGTAGTTGGACATAACATCCAAGCTATCCACTATAGGTAGTTTGGCATGTGCATCGCATATTCTTATACATTCGCCGCAATCTATACAGCGCTCTTTAATTATCTTTGCCTTTCCGGCACGTACCCTTATAGCCTCGGTAGGGCAACGTTTAACGCAGTTGGTACAACCCTTACAGCGATCCCTGTCCAGCGTTACCGAGTGAAAGACATTTTCCATATCTGTAGATCCTTTCTATAATTATAGGGGCAGTTTATTCGTCTAGCTTTATCACCATTCTTATGGTTGTGCCGACCCCTACCTCGGATTTTATATCAATCTCGTCTACATTTTTTTTCATGTTGGGCAACCCCATTCCGGCGCCAAAACCTAGGTTTCGCACCTGTGCACTGGCGGTGGAAAAACCCTCCTGCATAGCCTTTTCTATATCCGGTATGCCGGGGCCTGTATCCTTTAATATCATCTCTATGCCAAAATCGGTTATGCTTACGGTAATATCGCCACCGTCTGCATGGATTGCCATGTTAATCTCCCCCTCGTAGAGGGCTATCGCTATACGGCGAATTGTCTGGGGATCGATTCCCAGGCTTTTTAATGTACGCTTAACGTTGCTGGAAACCTCACCGGCACGGGTAAAATCATCACCCGGTACGGTGAAATCAAGCATTATGTCGTTACTATTACTCATACTGCCCCCCCTGCTTTACGGCTTCACCGCCGCGCAGGCCCTGCTCGTACAATCTGCCGGCGGCCTCGAACATGCTGTGGCGGGTGCAAAGTACTGCGATATCCATGCCATCTGCAAGTGCGCATATATCGTCGTTTGGCTTCTTGCCGCGAACCAAAACCACGCAGACCATATCCATCATCTCGGCTGTTCGTATTGTTTGTGTATTACAAGGCCGGTAAGTAAAACCGCCTGCTCCTTAACAAAGGCAAGCACATCGCTCATAAGATCGCTGGAGCAGGCGGTGTGGACCTCTTTATCACCCATCCCCTCGCCGCAGATAAACTCGGCATCCAGTATGTTTTTAATATCTCTAATTGTCATAGTTTAATCTCCATGTTTTTGAAATACGTTAAAGGTAAGGAGCATATCCGCCCTGCCGTTTTTACCACACAAGAGGCCATGTTTCTACCAGTTAAAATATATCATAACAGGGGTGAAAAGTCAAATGAATAATAGATTTAAAGCCTATAGATCCGAACCGGATTTATAGGCTTTGTTTAGAGCTATCTTTCGAAGAAATTGTTGTTGATTATTTTACGTTATGTCTTTTTAATAAACCTGTTCTTACACCTCGGGCAGGTTATCTCTACCTTTCCTTTTCCACGTGGAACCCGCACCTCCTGTTTGCAGGAGGTACAGCGAAAATATTTATGATATTTCTCCCCTTTAAGTATCCTAAAGGTAGAGTTTATGCGTGTTTCAAGCGGGGTGTATAGCGCTAAAAATTTGCGGTTTTCCTCCACCCGTTTATAGATGTTTTTGGATAATGTGCGGTATATTACCACGCCCAGAATGAAATATGAGATAATTGCAAACAGATAAATATCGGTTAGCATTCCTATTATAGAGAGCACAAAGGCAGTGGCCATGGCAACAAAGTTAAGTTTATCGGTGCCGTACCTGCCTATCATAAATCTTCGAAGCCTATCCATACCATCTCCATATAAATTACTATCGTAAATTTATATCATGAAAAGATGAAAAAAATGTGTTAAGAGTATAGTTATGCCAAGCCACTCTACTTGAAACAACCCACAAAATCTGTTATAATTGCCGTAGATTGTCAAAAATGGAATGGTGAGAGTAGTATGAGTAGATTTTTAGTACCATCAAAGGCAGGGCTTGTAGAGTATGTGCCGGGGGAACAACCTCCACGTGGGGAGTTTATAAAGCTTAACACTAACGAAAACCCTTTCGAACCACCACAGCGATCGATAGATTATATTGCACAGGTGGCTAAAGGGCTTAACATCTATAACGATACTCGGTGTAGCCGCCTAACCGAAACCTTTGCAAGCTATTATGATATTGCGAGGGAGAATGTAATATTCTCGAACGGATCGGACGAGGTGCTGGCCTTCTGTTACCTTGCCTACTGTGGCGGCGAAAACGACATAGCCTACCCCGATATTACCTACGGTTTCTATAGTGTTTTCTCACAGCTTTTTAATATAAGGGGGCAGGAGATACCGCTAAAGGATGATTTTACAATAGATATAACCGACTATTTCGGATGTGGTAGGGTGGTACTTATCGCCAACCCCAACGCACCTACCGGAATTGTACTGCCACTATCGGATATAGAGCAGATTGTAATAAATAATCCGGATAATATTGTGATTATCGATGAGGCCTATGCCGATTTTTCCGGCCAGAGCGCCATGCAGCTTACAAAAAAATATAAGAACCTTATAGTTGTGGGCACATTTTCAAAATCCCGCAGTATGGCGGGCGCAAGGCTTGGTTATGCCGTAGGCGATGCTGAGCTGATAGCCGACCTTAACAGGATAAAATTCTCCTTTAACCCCTATAACGTTAATGCGATGACACAGGAGCTTGGCGCTATATCTATAGAGGAGGACGACTATTTTAAAGGCTGTATCAACGAGATAACAACCACACGAGATTGGTTTGTGGCCGAGATAACAAAGCTGGGTTTTGATACCTTACCCTCCGGCGCTAACTTTGTATTTACACGAAACAAGAGGTTAGCGGGTGAGCATATCTATAGCTATCTGCGTGATAATAAAATACTGGTGCGGCATTTCGGTGCCGATAAGATTAAGGATTATCTGCGCATAACCATAGGCACCGCCGAGGATATGGCAAAGGTGGTTAGCTGTTTGTCTAGCATATAAATATCCCCCCTCACGCCCTTTAATACTAAAGGGGATGAGGGGGGATATTATTAGTTAGCTACTATACAGATACCCGCCAGCCAAAGGTATCCTCCGACCTTGCGTACTGTATATCGGTGAGTTTTTCGTAAAGTTCGAGCGTTAACCTGCCTATCGTCTCTTCGTTTATCTTCACCTTTTCATCCTTATAGTTTATCGAGCCTACCGGTGATATTACAACGGCGGTTCCGCTACCAAAACACTCGGTTATGCTGCCATCCTTCGCACCGGCTATAACCTCATCGATAGTTATCGGGCGCTCCGTTACCGAATATCCTATCTTCTTTGCAAGCTCTATAACGCTACGGCGTGTTATGCCCGGCAGTAGGCTGCCGGAAAGTTCGGGGGTAATAAGCTCACCATTCTTTACGAAGAATATGTTCATGGAGCCTACCTCCTCTACATATTTTCGCTCTACGCCATCCAGCCACATGACCTGTGAACATTTTTTCTGTGAGGCACGGCTCTGCCCTTTTAGCGATGCCGCATAGTTGCCTATGGCCTTAATTGCGCCGGTACCACCGGGTGCAGAGCGGATATAATTCTCCTCCACCATAATATCGATAGGGGCAAAACCACCGGAATAGTAGCTTGCAACCGGCGAGAGTATTATCATAAATTTATATACTATTGCGGGGTGTACACCAAGTGCCTCCTCGTCCGCTATTATAAAGGGGCGGATGTAAAGTGCCGCACCATCACTTGATGGTATCCAATCCCGCTCTATATCGACTAGTTTTTTAAGGGCTGTTAATGCAAACTCTACATCAACCTTAGGTATACAAAGCCTATCACAACCATCGTTAAGGCGCTTGAAATTCTCGGCCGGGCGAAATAGGTATACATCGCTGCCGTTCTTATATGCTTTCATCCCCTCAAAAAGACCCTGTGCATAGTGTAGTACGCAGGAGGAGGGGGACATCTCTATCTTTGCGTAGGGTTGTATCCTTGCATCATGCCAACCGTTTTCATCGGTGTAATCCATTATAAACATATAATCGGTAAATGTTTTACCGAATACAAGGTTATTAAAATCCGGTTTTTGTTTTAGCTCGGCACGCTCTATAAACTTAATATCCACTACTATATTCTCCCGCTTAATTATCTGCCTTTACAAGATTATAAGACATAACGGCACATCTTGTCAATATTTAATAAACTATTGTTTTTACAGATAGTTGTATCTTCCCTCGTTAACCGGTGGGGTAGGCATATCCATACAGCCCTGCCCTATAGCTATGGCAATAACCGGATTCTGCCCCTGTGGCAGCTTGAGCTTTGCTACAAAATCACTACAATCCGGTGTTGTTAAAAACATGCGCACCATCCCTATAATACAGCTGTTTAGCCCTAGCGCCTCGGCGGCTGTGCAGATGTTCGATATGGCTATACCAACATCTATATTGCTGTAATCCTTTAGCTCAAAGTTACTGCTTATTAGCAGTACGCAGGGTGCACCATAAAATATCGAAAAATCCTCACAGCCACAGCGCTCGCTCATGCGTGCCTTTGCTGCATCGTACATCTTAGAGCGAACGCCCATATTAAGCTCTGCTATCAGGCCTGCATCCTTTAACACCGTAATATGGTTAGATTGTAGGTTCATGGCACTAGGTGCACGAAGCCCTGCATCAACTATGGTTGCAAGCTGCTGCTCTGTAGGCATTTCGGCTGTAAACTTACGCATACTGCGGCGCATCATAAGGCTGTTTATTGTCTCGTTCATAACTTTTCTCCTATCTTTACACTTTTCATTTTTCACTATTCACTCAACCTGTTTTACAGGCGGCTAATGTATCCACCGCTCTGAGCGGTATTTTTTCTTAAAAGCCCTGTTCTTTAACATGGTACTTATACTGCTTATAAGCCTGCCGACGGCCGAGGTATAATCCGATATTTTAGGGCGTTTATCCTTGGGGATAAAACCATAGTATAAAAACACCATTAACGAAAAGGAGGCAAGGCTACCTATCATAATAGCAACCTGCTGGCCATTAAACCCAAACAGACTACCTGCCTTGTTTACCTGAGCGATAACCTGTGATCCGAGCATTGATAGTAAGAAACCAAGTATTCCGGAAATTCCACCGATAACCCCCATCTTAAGGACCTTATCACTACCTAGGAGATTATCGTACTGAACATTAAACAATGCCGGCCCAAGAATTGCCCATGCCGCCGAGCCTACAAGCTGTTGTATTATTACCATCACATCTGCATTCGCCGGTGTTATTACCATATACATTAAACAGCTTATCATATAGATGCACATCGATGTAAAAAAGCTATGCTCAAAACTTGTTCTGCTGGTATACCTTGTCCACAACACCATAAGCAGTATCTTTTCTACCGAGGTAACTGTGCTCATAACCCCCATAAGTGAATAGCTTACACCCAGCACCTCTAAGATGTAGATATTGTTGTGCGGTATCCATACCTGTGTAGAAAAATGCCACAGCACGGTAAGTGCCAAAACCTTAAACACATCTTTAGAGGTAAACATCCTTGCTAAAAGTTTAGGTGTAATCTTAGAGCCCGCCGGCATATCCGGCTTGTGCATCTTTTGCAGTGCAACCAGATCTGCAATGCTGTATAAAGTTAAGATAATGCCTATTATAGCAAAGCCTAAAGGTTGTTGCTGTGGTGATGCAAAGATATCGAGCATGGCAGAGCCTATTAGCATGGCTATCGCCATTGAGCCAAGGCCGACACGCTCCCTAAAGGTGAAAAAACCACTTCTTTTATTTATCGGTATTACTGTCATCAGCCAGTTATTTACCGCGGGGGTTATTGCCGCAAGTATTACATGCCCCGTTGCGAAAATTGCAATTGCGAAGATTGCACCAAGCATGTTACTGCCAAAAATTATCGGAACAAAAAATACAAGTGCCAGAAACAGCTTGCCTAAGAAACTACCCATTATTAGAAATGGTTTATCGTTTTTTATGTTAGAAAGAATTATAGGGCCTACAATTTGAAATAAACCTCCTAAAACGGGCAGGGCTAAAACCGTGCCGTTCATGGAGGTTGATATTCCCATAAACTTTAATAGGCCGGCAAGATAGATGCCGGAGCATACATTTAGTGCTGTTATCTGAACGATATAATCGACAGTAAAACCCTGCCTTGTGCGTACCAAGGCGGGCGGTTCATTGCTTGGCGGTTTTGCTTTAAAAAATTTATTCAGCATCTGTTTAATAGGACAGTATAAGCCCCCCGTTTGCGGCATAGAAAGAGCACAGGCCCCTTGTTTCAAACAGCCGTACCTCTGTTACCTTTTCGTATCTTTCTATAATAAGTTTTCGAAGTGCTTCTGCAGTTTCGTTGTTATTACAGTGATTTATTATTACCTGTTGTGCCTCCATCAATTTAAAGCCGGGCTTTAGTGTTTCCATTAAATCCACTATCTTTTCAAGAGCCTTTGCTGTGCCCCTAGCCTTATCTATTACCTTGATGCTTCCGTTCTCGGCCCTTGCGATTGCGCGAATTCCAAGTGCCGATGCCGTAAGGCCCACAAGTTTATTCATACGGCCCGTTTTTATAAGCATGTTAAAGTTTTCGAGAGAGAATATTAGTGTTCTCTGCTTAATAAACTCATCGATGCTTTGTTTTGCCTCCTCAAAGCCCTGGCCCTGCTTTAGAAGCTTCATTAGCTGCTCGGCAGCCATTATCATAACACCTGCCGCACCGAGGCTGTCTATTACATGTATCTTTTTTTCGGGGTATTCATCTAGCACTAAATCCCTTGCCTGTAATGCAGAGTTATAGGTGCCGGATAGTTTAGAAGATATACATATTGCAAAGGTGTTCTGTGCACGCTTAAAGGATCGGCTAGCATTATATTTTTATCCATCGTATCGTTATCGACATAGCTGTTATTGCCTATACGTAATGTAAGTGGCACTACATCAAAACCTATTTCATCGTTAGATAAATCGGCTACTGTCAGATCGCTTGAGCTATCGGTTATTATTTGAAAATCCATAATACCCCTTTAATTAGTTAAGTGAAAAGTAAATGTTAACGATCTGTATCCTAAAGAATATTAGCCGCCTACCATTCACTTTTCACTATAGTAAGTTTGTTGTTTGTTTTATTATGCCTGTAACATTGCCTCGGTGCGCTCACGTGCCTTGCGCATGGCTTCCTCTACCATCATATCCTTAACCTTCATCAGCCTTGTTAGGTTACCACGCTCGTTCTCATCAAGCTTCATGGTTATGTAACGTATCGTCTCGATATATCTTGGAATAGTTACATATTCAAGGGCGTTAACACGGCGGCGGGTCTTCTCTATCTCGATGGATAGTAGCTCTACCGCCTTTTCAATCTCGGCAAGCTGTAGAAGATCGCTCATTATCTCGGAGAGGGACAGCACGGCATCGTCCAGCTCGCCGGAGGTGTTTGCAAAACCGTAGGGATATATCTCACCCGGGCGGTCACTCTTTGCCTTTACCTCAAACTTCGGAACGTTCACCGACATTATATTACTGTAGCTAACAGAAATAGAGATACTCTGCTTTGGATAGAGCAGTGCCTGCTCTAGGCTCTCCGGGCTCATGTTGCCGGAGGCGGAGGCAAAGCCGGCAGATGCCTGCTCAAGAGATGCCTCAACCTTGCGGCGAAGCTCCTTGTTCTGGCGAACTATCTCTAAAAACTGTTTCATAAGCTCGTCTCGCTTATCTTTTAACAGTTTATGGCCCCTTGTAGCCGTCTTTAGGCTGTTTTTAAGCCGAGATAGCTCCATACGGGTCGGGTTTACATTAAGTCTTGCCACTTGTACTCCTTAACGTTCTTATCTTAAAGCGTTTCCTGTGGATAGTATTTGTCGATGTATTCCTGTTTAATACGTTTTAGCTCGTTTTTCGGTAGAATTGTAAGCAGTTTCCAGCCGATATCAAGGGTCTCCTCGATACTGCGGTTAACATCGTATCCCTGGCTAACATATGTCTTTTCAAACTCATCAGCAAACCTTGCAAACTTCTTGTCAACCTCGGTAAGGGCGGCCTCACCAAGAATTGTCATCAACTCCTTGGCATCCTTACCCCTTGCATAGGCCGAGAACAGCTGGTTCATGGTGTTTGCGTGGTCCTCACGTGTCTTGCCCTCGCCGATACCTTTGTCCTTAAGACGGGACAGAGACGGCAGAACATCGATAGGTGGCTTTAACCCCTTGCGATACAGATCGCGCGAAATTATGATCTGACCCTCGGTAATATAACCGG